>CAZHPS010000007.1:0-3519 GCA_964534335.1 uncultured Desulfobacterales bacterium | reverse complement strand
TTAATCCTGTGAATCCCGGTTCAGACAGCAAACGACAGGAGTTGAGAATGGAAGAAATTTTCATGCAGGTTGAAAAAATCGAAAATTGGTTTGTAAATGGTGATTACAGACTGTGTTATGAAGCTTTTCTCAAGCTGTGCAATCCTCATTCCGAATTTCAAGATTCGGCACAAATGATTATTGCAAGATTCAGCGACTTAGAAAAGGATATTGAAAAGGGCATTGTTTCACTTTCCGATCAGCATCTCCGTAAAAACGAAATTGCATCTTCGTATCAGGCGTGTATGAAACGATTCAAAAGATGTCGTCTCACCAATTGTACAAAATGCTGTATTTATGATGAAGATGAATACTCATTGATTCAGCAGAAAGAGCAAATCAGACAGACAAGAATACGGATCGAGGATGAGCTTGACATGTCTGAAGAACCGAAAAAAAGAAGCCTTCTCGAAAAGATACTGATTGAAATCAGAAATTTTTTAAAACAGATTAATGTGTTACTCAAACATTTTTCAGAGGTTCGCAATTATGAACAAATATGACATAGAAGAATCTGAATTTTTGAAGATGAGAAGCTGGGATTTGATTGAGCGGCTTGAAAATTTAAACAGCGAACTAGATCTGGCAAAAGACCCTGAAAATCGAAACAGCATCCGGCAGAGAATCGAGCGCACCCAAGCCCTGTACAAAGAATATCAGGATGAATATCAGGCAATTGCCAGTGAAATAGGATTGGATAAAGACAATAACGGCGCATCGGAAAAAGATTTTATCCGACTCATCGGCAGGAAAACCGCTGTTTCCGAACATGACCTGAAACTCAAAACCGACATCGGTGAAATCGGCAGATTTTTCAGTGTTCCCAAAGACAGAGACCCCAAATTCATAGGCAGACAGGATGAAATTCTTATGTTTGCAGAACGGCTGCTCAAAGGCGGCGCGTTTGCCATTACCGGCGCAAGAGGCATGGGTGGCATTGGCAAAACAGCGATTGCCAATGAAGTCTGTCATCTGCTGCGAAAAACCTGGGACAAAGAGCCGAATCTGCCCGAATACATCCGTCCTTTGCTGGAAGGAAAACGGTTTTTTCAGGACGGGATTCTGTGGATACAGTTTGAGCGGGGCATTCAGAACCTGAAAACCCTGACGGACAAAATTCTCAGAGATATTACCGATCCTGCCACTGCAGCAAAAATTGAAACCCTGAAAAACCTTGCTGAAATCCTCAGCAAAAAAGATGTTCTGGTGGTGCTGGACAGCGTGGAGCAGAACATGCGGAGTTTCCACTTTGTGTTTGAAGTGTTTCGTGGCAAAGTGGCTATTCTGATTACCAGCAGAATTGAAATTCCGGGCATTCATGCCATAGACATCAATAAACTGACCGATGAGGAAGCCTGCAGGCTGTTTGTCAGACATCTGAAAAATAATAATTTGGATGAAACGCAAAGCCAAAAAATCAGGGAATTTTGCAATGTTTTGGGAAATTTCCCTTTGGCAATCACCATTGTGGCCTGCCGTGCTGATGAACGTAACAGCAATCTTTATGACCTGATGACGGCTTATCAGAAACAGAAACTCGCGTTTTTGGATGCCAGCGGTCTGGGCCTGGATGTGGAAGAAAGAAATCTGAATGTAAAAACCTGTTTTACCATGTCATACAATGAGTTATCAGAGACAGAGCAGAAAATTTTCCGGTATGCCGGAATTTTCCGGGATTTGTTTCAGGAATATGAACTGGCAGCAGTGGCTGAGGAAGAAAACATCGGAAATGCCCTGCAAAAGCTGATAAATGCCTCGTTTATTCAGCCTGTTAAACAGGAATCAGATTTGACAGGTTTTGAAAATTTGTCAAATCCTGACAGACAGGAAGCCAGTGAAATTGTCAAATATCAACTCCATCCGCTGATGCGGGAATTTGCCTCAGACCTGCTTGCAGAGAATGTGCGGACAGATGCGGAGCGAAAAGAACAAATTCGGGCGTTGCTGGATAGCATTAAGCAGGCAGAAAAAGATGGAACATTGAAGAAAAAAATGTCCGAAGACAAAAGCCTTGTGCAGAAAATCAAAGCGGCAATGTACGACTGCGATGCACAGTTTGCGTTTGAGATGATACTTGCGTTTATGGACTGTATAAATGATGCAATTTTTATGTTAGGTTTTTGGGAAGATAAAATCGATTTGAACAGATTGGCAATCAAAGCGGCAATTGCCCTGCAAGACAGAAATAATGAAGCATGGTACAGATTGTCTCTTGCCGATACATTGGGCAGAACAGATCATCCAGCAGACCTTGAATTGTCCCGCAAGGAGTTTCAAAAGGCATTGGTATTATACAGGGAACTGCATGACATCAGACAGCTTTTGTTTGTTCGATATAGTTTAGCAGACATTGAATACCGGTTAAACCATTATTCGGAATGTGTTGCGATGAATTTCGAGGGGGTTCGTGAAGCGTGTCAATATAACAATTATTCAGAAACAGGAAGTTTTTTAAAAACCATCGGCTGGTTATATCAAGAATTTCATCTTGATAAAACCTTTTCTTTACTGAAAATGGCTTTCAGACAACGATCATGGGGGGAGGATTGGGAGAAAAAGAATTATATAGCATCTCTAACCGATTTTGTTAATATAAAAGAATCAAAAGGAAAATTCAGGGAATGTTCGGTGTTATATTATAAATTACTGATGTTATCGGAGGCAATTCAGTCATCTGAATCCATGCAAAGCAGGTTATCGGATTTATTTTATTGTAATTTCAAATTACGAAATACAGAAGAATGTGAAAAATTAATCAAGGTTTATCGCACTCATACTGAAGCACTGGGAATTTCTGTCAGCAGCATATTGTTCAAGGAAGGTCAAATTGCTTTTCTGAAAAAGGATTATCCGGCGGCTTTGCAGTATTTTTCTTCAGCAGAATACGAATACTGGATAAGCAAAACCCATCTGTACAATAATGAACCTGATAAAGCAGAACCGTATTTACAATCTGTTCTGATTCATTTTCAGGAGCAGGGCAACGCTGTTGACATTGCTTATGTCTATACCCAACTGGCATTTTTGGAGTTACAGCGAAATCATATTCCGCAGGCAATTGAATATCTTTCTCAATCCATAAAAACCAAACAGCGATTCGGAATCGAATATCTGCTTGAGGAAGAAGAAATCAGACAGCAGATTCTTGATAAGATTCGGGAAGATAATCTTGATCCTGATTTGTATGCCCGAATTGAAGCCAAAATGCAACCCATCGAACTCAAGCCCATATTTCTGATAGATAATCTTTCCGAAACCATCACCGGAAAAGACGGAAAAGAAATGCTGCTGATTCCCGAAGGCACGGCATTTATCGGCAGAGGAAAAATCACAGAATTGACAATGGATGATATTTTATCCAATATTGACAGGCTGATTGATCTTGAAAACAATAAATCTGTAACCTCTGAACCGGAGGAAAAATCTGATAAGTGCTTGTAACAAAATAACCTGGTCATTTTTGTGGTGATATTTTATAAT
>CAZHPS010000006.1:31661-37794 GCA_964534335.1 uncultured Desulfobacterales bacterium | reverse complement strand
GAATGAACGTAATGCAAAAAACGTGCCAAAGAAAACCAAAATTGGATCAGTATATGTCATCATGCTGTTATGGAAAAAAATATACTGTCATACTGATTCACCATTGACCTGATACAATCTGCACCTGATCCGGAGGAATACAAAAATTAAGCGGAGCGGTTTTTTGCACAGATGAATCAGTCTGCACTGCATTTTTTGGACGGTGCATACCCTTCCCAAAAAGCATCCCACCGGGAATCAAACTCTTTCCTGTTTTTTGGGGATACCTGCTTTGCCAGATCGCAATGGACTTCATGAAAACGCAGAGATCGTTTATTCCCCACCAGTTTTTCCTTTTCCCGCTTCAGACTGCTCCAAATCCCTTTTCCCTCACGCATGGCTTTTCGCTGGGATTGCAGCAGCCTTTCAAAATATTTATTGTTCTCCTTATCATAAAGGCAGTGCGCATATCCTTCCCGGATCATTTTTTCATTCACCAGAGTTCCGTCTTCCAGCCACAGCCAGGCCAGGGTTCTGCCATAGCGATCTTCACGGGTACGATCATATTCCAGCCTCACCTTTTTTCCTTTTGCCAGTTTCCGGTTATATGCCTCAGCATCACGGGAAAAAGGCTCGCCTTTATGATCCGGTTTCGGGGTTTCAGGCGTATTGATTCCGATATACCGCACATGGCGTCCATCATCCAGAATCACAGTGTCACCGTCAATCACCTTTGCAACCACAGCCGTATCGTCTCCTGCCTGTGAAAAAGACAGAAACGGAACAGAAAACAGACTCAGAAAAAGCAGGGAAATTCCCCAAAAATGAATAAGCATGTTTTCACACCTTATATGAAATATGAAAATGAAATATGAAAAAAATTTGAGCACTAAATCCTTATGATTTCGGGACGGAATGTTATGCCAGTTTTCTTTTATATTATGCAAATCATGTCAGAAGAATCCTGTCATATTTCTGTTCAAGCACCAGTCTGTCGCTTCGGCTGTCTGTCCTCTGACTCGCGGTTGACATGGTGGAACTCAGAAATTCAATAAACTGATCAAATGTTTCACGGGTCATATCCTTCATCAGCACCACTTTGTCTGTGAGTTTTTTCAGATTGCTGATATCCGCATCAACCCCCACTCCGCAAGCAACCAGATTCATATCCGTACCAAAAGGTTTGCATTGTTCCTCCCATTCATCTGTGGGTTTGCCGTCTGTCATCAGAAATACCAGAGGCTTCCAGTCCCCCCGGCGTTCCCGTGTATGTTTTCTGACTTCTTTTTTTATACATTCATGCAGAAATTCCAGTGCCTTGCCCAGATTGGAACTGCCGCTGACAGACAGGGGAAGTCCTCTGAAACCGCCAATGGGATGCAGAGGCATCAACTGACGGGGGACTGTATCAAAAACAATAATGCTCAGCCAGACAACTTCCGCTGTGTGCGGATCACCTGTGAGTTTTGCAGTGAGATTTCTGAATCCCTGATCAACAGATTCAATCGCATCTCCGTTCATGGAACCGGAGCAGTCAATCAGCATATAGACAGGCAATCTGCGGGTTACAGAATCAAATTCCATTTGGGTATCTCCGAATCTGCTGAAAAATTTAAGTTTATGAATATTTTTTTATCAGAAATAGATATGCCAGAAGCAGGGGAATCAGCGCATGAAAGGCAATCACGGCAAAGGGATGCGGATTCTGCACAGTTCCGAAAAACACAGAGATCATAGGCTCTGCTTCAAAACAGATATAACTCAGCGTGTCCTGCTCATGAAGGCTGATTTTCTGGATCAGCACATTCTCTTTCAGTGAATCAGACAGCAGCATTGCTTTGAATGACCATTTCTGAAGAATCAGGTGACTGAATGGAAACTGCTCGACCAGTTTTCCGGATAAAAATTTTATGGGCCGGATCAGTCCGCCCAGAAAAAGCTGGGGAATGATAATAAGCGGAACAATCATCAGCGAAGCCTGCTCGGTTTTCACAATTGCGGAAACAAACAGGCTCAGCCCGGATGCACTGATGGCTGTCAGGATCAGAACAAACCAGAAGCCTAAGAATCTTGCATCCGGAATATCCAGCAGAAAAGCTGTAATCATCAGCAGAATTCCGGTCTGCACAAGGGCAATCAGCAGAAGAACGCAGAATTTTGCCATCAGATAGGAAAAAAGACACAGAGAACCTTTGGCCTCTCTTTTCAAAGTGGATTTTTCCGATACAATTTCCCTGGCCCCGTTTATCACACCGAACCATATGGCTGATGCAATAAGCAGAAAAAGCACAGAGGCCCGCCGCTGTGCCGAATTTTCCCCTGACAGTTCTGTTTTCATTTCCGCCCAGTGTATGCTTTCCTCCCGCAGTTCCCCCAGATTCAGTGCAGTTGCCTCTGAATGGTATTTGGGTTTCAGTTCAAACCATGTTCTGGCAAAAACATCTGCATCTTCGTAATCCTTCTGAAATCCGCTGAATGTACCCAGCAGCAGCAGTCCGATAAAAACAGACTGAAAAAAAATAAGAGAAAGACTGACTTTGTCCGCGAGTTTTACCTGAATATTTCTCTGAAACAGCAGCCAAAGCTGATGCAGAATATGGTGGTGTTTTCTTTGAATCCCTGTTCTTTTTTTATCTTTTCCCTCTGCCCCGTCTTCACATGGAACAACACCGGGATTGCGTTTGTGAAAAAAATACTTTTCAGGCGGAAATTCCATATCCCATGAGGCCAGCACCTGCAGAACATAATCTGCGGGATTTGTGTCACCGCATTTTTTTCCTGTCAGTTTTTCAAAATATTCCACTGCCTCATTTGCAGGCCCGTAATAAGCCACATTTCCGCCAAAATTCATAAGCAGCAGATTATCCAGTTTCTGAAAAATGCTTTTGCTGGGCTGGTGAATGGTCATCAGCATGGTGACCTGGTTCACACTGCATATTTCCCTGAGCAGTCCCACCACATGTTCGGAATCCACAGAAGACAGTCCTGAAGTGGGTTCATCCAGATACAGCAGCAGCGGACTTCGGATCAGTTCATGCGCGATATTGACCCGTCTTCTTTCGCCTCCGCTGAGCCCCCGCTGTTCCACTGAACCGATTCTGGTTCCCAGCAGTTTGCTTAATCTTGCATCTGAAAATCCCATTTTTTTCAGAACAGTCTCTATAAGTGTCTGGCGGACATGGTCTTCCATATCCGGATATCCCAGCCGCAGACAGTAATGGAGCGACTGATGCACTGTAAGTTCCGGAATAAGGGTGTCTTCCTGGGGTACATATCCGATAATATCCTTGACCAGACCGAAACTTTCATGCACATTGAAATCCCCAACCATCACCCTGCCTGTCTCAGGTTTCCGGTATCCGGCCATAAGATTGAGCAAAACTGTTTTGCCCGCGCCGCTCGGCCCCATAATTGCGGTCAGTGTTCCGGGATCCGCTGCAATGGAAATATGATTGGAGAGAGGCCTCCGTGGGGATTTTGAAAAAAATCCTTTGATTATGCTGCCTGTTTTTTTGAGAAGTCCGGCATGTTCTGCATAGGTTTTCTGGGGTATGGTAAAATAAAGATCATGTGCCTCAAGCCCGACCCTGTCTCTTCCCAGCAGCAGAGTCGGGCCGATTTCCAGATGGATTTCACCCAGAAAAACCTTGTCCTGCAAAGTGATTTCATGCCAGCCTGAACCAATTTTTTTTCCGTTGATGACTGTTCCCTGCGCGGAACCCAGATCTCTCAGAAACAGACGATCCCCGGTTCGTTTCAGTGCCGCATGTTTCGGTGAGATTTTATCCCGCAGTTGTGTTTCTGTAAACACATAATCGCATTCGGCTCCTGAACCCAGCAGGATTTCAAAGTCACCCTTCTGTTTGATTTTCCGGTGTGCTGTAGCCATGTATTCCCCTGATTTTAGGATATATCAGACTGATAATCAACTTCAATGTCTGATTCATACTCTGCTTTTCTTAAAACCTGTCCGAACTTCGATTCACTGATTTTTTATGAAGCGGATGCTGCATTACACAAATTGTTTCAGTAAAATTTCATTAAAAAAGAATGCCGTTTTTTTCCATATGCTCTGTTTTCGGGCATAAAACAAGATTTATTGGCATATTCCGATGATATGACCAGCCTTTGCTGTCATTTTGTCCAACTGTGGCAGTCCCTTCCAGCAGAATACTTTTGCAGGATTTGGGAAATCCCAGATAATTCATCAGCAGCCAGATTGTCCGAATCCGATCCTCAATGGATACAGGCAGATGAATTTCGATGATTTTTGTTGTGGAACTGCGGGAGGGAATTTCAATATATTCCGCATCTGTGGCAATATTGACTGATGCAGGCAGTTTTCCGCAGCCAATGCGGGCTTCACCGATATACAGTTTTTTGTTCAGATTTTCTCTGTCAGAAGTGATTAGATCGGTATCCATCTGATTCAGGACGGAGCCCCCCCCATTCCCGGAATTTTTGTAATCTGACTCGCGGGGATTGAAAAAAACGCTGACATTTCCATCTCTGATTCTCATACTCCGGTAACTTTTATTATGTATGGTGAATTGGATTTTCAGAATAGGAGGATCAAGTCTGCTTTCAAAATGAAATGCATCCAGTGATTTTATATACAAAGACTCCTCAGAAACCGCCTCTTCACAGCAGGTTCCCCCACTCTGTGCGGAAAAAGCAGAAAAGGGAAATGAAAGAAGCACAAAAACAGTCAGAAAAGCATTTTTCATATGCCCTCCTTTGGGACAGATGGGGAAAAAATGAAATATCCGGACAGTATTTTTTTTGCGATGGATTTGATGAATAATTTCATATTACAAAATATAAAACCTGTCAACAGATTACATGCTCATTGTTTCAGATTTGCTATTATTTGGAAAATTTTCTCAAAATATATTTTTTTGCCGAGAGCCCGTAAATAAATCTTGCAATAAAATTTTTTGCCTGATATATATTTGACTGAATATCAGGCATTCCGGGAAAAAAAGCTTGACAATCCTCAATCCGTTGGTCGGGAATCGGATTCAGAATATCCTGTAACTTTGTTATAATTTCGGGAAGAGATGTTTCTAATATATAACTCATGTTACGCAACCCATTCAAAAATCAGGAAGTTACCTGTTTTCACATTCATTTCTCTATAATCTGGAATATATCCGGAATATATACCGATCCAATTTTGTTTTTTTGCGGCACATAAATTGCATATAAGCAGGAACATGCCGTTTCAGTCTGGCCCGCAGGGTTTTTCGGACAGGAAACGGATGATTTTTCAATTTCAGACCGTCAGACAAAAATTATGCCATAAAAAAACAAAATTGAATCAATATAATAATTTCAATGGATTGCATATACTGAAGTTAACATGTATGATGGTGCATAACATAACAAACTGAAACATCTGAAATAGAAATGTATTCTGCAGAATTGCCAAAACAGATATGTTTGCATTCGGCAAATTGAATAAGGGAAACCATATGTGTAATTTTGCCAAAATAATTATTATTGTGTCTGTTTTTCTGATTGGGACTGTCTCTGTTGTGTTGTGCCAATCTCATGAATATCTGGATAATATAAAAATTATTGCTGTTAAAACAATACATGTTCAGACAAGGAATGACAGCACGTTTTTGAATACAACCATACAGATTCATAATGTAAGCTCTAAAAAATTAAAATTGTATGACGGAATATTCAGATTTTATATTCAGTTAAAAAATGAAAAGAAAGAATTAATTGGTATTGATAAGGTCAGCAGAGATATTATTCTTGAGCATTTTGAAGTTTTGGCTAAAAATAAGGATCATAAGGAAACGAATGATATCGAATTTCAAATTAATATGGGAAATGATCAGATGGAAGTATCCAATTCTCTTATGAAGATACTGAATGCTGTGGGAAAACCGGAAGACTACAAACCAATTATTTATATTGAGGGAGAATTTCGTCTGGGAGTGAAATCTGATAAAGGATGGACAAATTTACCGCAAAAAATCAGTTGGATATTCAGACCTGATGTTCATCGATATGTCCTTTTGGAAGGCAGATATGGTACAACTCCCGTGACAAGTGAAGAGATAATCAGTATATTTCTGCCTAAAACTGACAGCAAAATGCGTACCGACACAGAATTTCACTTGAGTAAAGGAACTGACAA
>CAZHPS010000006.1:0-31561 GCA_964534335.1 uncultured Desulfobacterales bacterium | reverse complement strand
AGTTGCCTGGAATCAAGGCGTTACGGAAACAGACACAGGAACTGACAAAGTTGCCTGGAATCAAGGCGTTACGGAAACAGACACAGGAACTGACAAAGTTGCCGGGAATCAGGGTTTTACGGAAACAGGCACAGAAAACGGAACTGATACAGCTACCTATATTGAAGATTCAATTTCTGTTCCGGTCTATATTAAATTTGATTATGAATCTTCAGAAATCAGACCGGAATCTTGTCCTATTTTGGATATATGGGGCAAAGCTTTGAATGATCCCCGTTTGGCAGATTCTGTTTTTTGGATAAACGGTCATGCATGCAGTATCGGAAGCAAAGAGTATAATCTGAAACTGTCAGAAAAAAGAGCTAAATCTGTAAGACAATATTTGATAAAAAAACATGCTATATCCCCTGATCGTCTGAAGGTGAGGGGATTTGGAAATGAGAAACCTTTAACTTCCAACGACACGCCTGAACGGCGTGCAGTCAACCGCAGAGTGGAATTTGAACGCATCAGGTGAAGGAGAATTTATTCGGTTATGACACATAAATTTCAACGGGCATTATATTGCCTGTTTTTTTCTGTTTTCTGTTTTTTGTATGTCACGACGGCATTTGCATCCTTTATTATGGATGATATTGATATGCCGGAAATCAAAGATATGCGGTTAAGGAAAGAAAATGATGTATATTATATGGATGTAATTATTATGGTTAAAAATTCAGGCAAAAAAGATATAGAATTGAAAAACTGTAATTTCAATCTTGCTTTTGCCGTTAAGGATACAGATGATATAAATATCGGAACAACATCCAAAGATACAATCATCTTGGATACAGCCGGCAAAACAGAAATGCCACTCTCAGTAATGATAGGAAGCGATATTAAAAGATTGCATCTGAATATCATATCCTCTGATGAAATGAATTCGCTTCTTACTGATCCCGACCCGGAACTGAATATAAATATCCGGGGAAATTTTGATGCGGGTGTAAAAGCACGATTAGGATGGACTTATGAGCGGGGACTTAATATTGACTGGTTAATAAAAAGTAAAATTTCAAGACAAATCCTGATTTCCGCATATAAATCCATTGAACAGGCTGCTGATCCGGAAAGCAGAACTTCACCGGATGATGATTTTTTTGAAAATCCGGATCTGAACAGTGGATATGAAAAAAAGGAAGAAAAAAATCCTGATCCGGAGATGGCAGAAGATAAATACCATCTGAAATTTAAAAAAATAATATATTTTGGATGGGGACAGAAACTTCTTAGCAAACACAACAAAGAGGAACTGAACATCTGGGTAAAGGAGATTGTAAGTATTGCTGAAAACATGCCTCTTCATATTGATGGGCATACAGATACGGATGGAAATCCGAAAAATAAAACCATATCAGAGCATCGTGCCGGACTGGTAAAGGATTATCTGACAAATGATCTGAAATTAAAAATAAAAGATATTTGTGTTGCGGGTTTCGGAGAAGAAAGACCGGCGGTTGCCGGTAATGATAAAGAGGCTGGCAACAAAAATCGAAGAGTGGAGCTGTACTTTTCGAATATCTGAACATCACTGCATGGAAGGAGGTGAATAATTTCAGAGAGTTTTGTTTAATGCTCATATGTTGTGTTTTATTCTGAAATCTGGCATTTTTAACTGACAAAAAAGGAGAAATTGCAATGATGAAACGATTGGCAGGAGTTGTATTGTCTGTATTTTTCATTTTCGGTTTTGTTGCAGCTTCAGATGCACAGGATGATGTTGTTGACAAAATAGATATTGTTGCAGTAAAGAAAATTTCGGTAGAAGAGGGGGTGCTGAATCTGTCTATTCTGATCAACAATAAAAACGCCAAAAACCTGAAATTTATTGACGGGGATCTTGTTTTTTACATGGGACTTAACAGGAATAAAGGAGAGAAACTCGGTGAACAGCAGGGTTATTCCACGGATACGGATTATGCAGACGGAATTCCATCGAGCGGACAATCACTGTTGAATTTTGCCATAAAGACAGGGGATGCCTCCCAGTCCCTCAAAACCCTTGCATACATACTGAATTGTATCGGAGATCCGGCCAACAAACCCTTTGTCACCATTGAAGGAGAGTTCAAACTGGGCATTCAGTCAGCCAAAGGATGGACGACAGGCAACAGTGTGGGAATCACATGGAATTTCACTGCTGCGACTCCTGATGATGTAAATCTGCTGACAGTCAGATAACTTTTTTAATGATATATTTCAGAATGATAAGGGCGGCTTCGTGAAATGCGAAAGCCGCTTTTATCATTTTTTGCGGAAAACACTTGAAACTCATGCACAAAGGCGCATCAGCAAATATCGGCGGTGTCAGAAAACTGTCTGTTTCCATGAAATGGAACAGTGCCGCTGATTTTGATCTGGCTGCTGTTTACGAAGACAGAAAAGGGAATCCGGGAATCGTATATTTTGGAGATACAGGAAATCCTAATGTATTTCCCCATATCTGCGGTACTGATGACTGTCCGGACATAAGCGGGGATAATGAGGAAAATCTTCTGATTTGCAGACTTGATGTACTGAACCATGTATGGATTATGTGCTGGGATTATGGAAAGATTCAGGAAGGGCTTCCCGCAGAATTCAAAAAGGGCAATTTACTTCTGACAATCACAGATGACAGAGGAAACACATTTGACATACATCCGGATAATGATGCCAGTGCCAACACTGTTTTGATTGCAGCCATTGACAATACAAGCCCCGTTGGAGCAAAAATCATCAACAGCAGCAAAACAGGAATGCTCAATGGTCTGAAAAAACTGGATCAGCTTATGGACATCATTCACGGCGAGCAGAATCCGGCATCTTCTCCCAGCCGCATCATTTTGGAATGATTTTGTATCCATGATACACGCATAACGATTTCTCTTCAGTCAGGTTTGTTTTCAGAACAGGACGCCGGGCTGATTTTCCAATTTTTTGCTGAAATTGGAAAACCAGCCTGAATTTTCAGATTTGACAGTGTCCTGCTGCATTGTTTTAACTGAAACTGCCGGTATATTCCAGAGATGGCGTGATGCCGGATCAGGCTTATATGAAATCTGAAAAATAAACGGGCATTAAATTTTGTCTGAAACCCTGATGGGTTTTCAAAACTCTCAGGGTTTAATGCTGAAATCTTTTTCAGATTTCAGCATTATTATTACGCCAGTCCGTCCTGAAATTTAGCTGAAACAAAGTCCTACTTTTTGCCTTCCTGCCGCTTTTGCAAAAAGGAGACCAAGCCCCAGATGACAGCGGCCAGTGCAGCAGTCAGGAGAATGGGCATGACAAAGGTGTATACAGCAAAACAGCACAGCGCAAAAACCAGCACCATCACACAGCAGATCAGCACAAAGGTGCTGAAAGATGCAGTGACAGAAAAAGCGTAACGGTCGGAATAGCGAAGAGAAAATTCCATTGTTTTTCCGGCATGTTCCGCTGACTTTCCCACATGCAGTATGCCTGTGTGCACGGATTTGTCCACAGTTTTTTTCATCACCCGGAGAATTGGTCCGACTGACGGGGATGGAACTGCATATTTCCGCAGCCCCGGATAATCGGCCAGTGCCTGCTCCAGAGTATAGCGGCCCGCGCCTCTTTTGAGCGTAAGGTCATATGCTCTTGATTCGGAAAGTTCCAATGCCTCCCTGACCAGTGTATAGACCAGAGCATTCCCCTCTCTGCTTTTGCCTATAAAATATCCCAGATCGCATTTTTCCGGATCAGTGATCCGGAAAAGGATATGGGAAACACCTGCGGTACTGATTTCCCGGCCTGTTTTGCGGCTCAGAATTTCGGAAATATCCCTTGATTTCAGGGAACGCCCGGTCAGCAGTTCTGCGACCACCATCCGGGCATTGCTTTTTTCCTCTTCCGGTATTGAAGACTGTTCCGGTATCATTTTTCAGAAGATTCGCGGTTGACTTTTTCCCGGAGTTTGCCGGAGCATTTGAATGTGACCACCCGTCTGGGGGCCAGCATCATGTCATCCCCTGTGGCCGGATTTCTTCCCCTTCTCTCTTTTTTGTCTTTTACGCAGAATTTGCCGAATCCGCTGATCAGCACATCATCTCCGGCCTGCATGGTACGCTTCATGATTTCCAGCAGTTTTTCCACAATGTCGGTTGTCTCTTTTTTGGAAAACCTTAGGTCATCCTGAATGTTATCAATAATCTGGGCTTTTGTCAGGGTCATGGTGTTTTCACTCCTTTTTTAATTATTTGGGGATAATACAATGTTTTCCGAAACCGGTCATGCTTTCTGTTCACGCGATGATTCCAAATTTCACGGATAGTTTTGCCTGCCCGGTTTCTGTTTTCAAAACCGGAAAAATCCGGCTTTTTTCCTTTACACTCACACTTTCGTTATAAATATCAGTATTTGTAAACTTTGTAAAGAGTTGTTGCGGTATCGGATGCATTTTTGTTCATTTTTTTTGTGACTGTCCCGGAACATCCTTAAATGATATGGGCTGGCATAAAAATTTAATCTGTAAAATCAGTGGTTTTTTTCTCAGCCGTTAAAAAGGGGGGCAGAGAAATTTTTTTCACAACCGTCTGAAAATCCGCTTTAATTCCCTTTTGTAACCTGTGCTTATGCCAGACTGCCCTGAAAAGCCGTATATGAATTCTGAAGAAAAAAAGAAGTGCTGAATCTGAGGGAAAATTATGAATCAGATTTTATTCTGATCCGCCTGCATCTTCCGGGATTCATCCAGTTTATCCAGCCAGTTGCTGACAAGGATTTCCATGGCTTTCCTTTCAGCTTCTGTAATCCCGTCCGGATCAAATCGGTACCGGTAATGAATATCCAGAATTTGCTCCGCAGATAATAAGGATGTTCCGGGAAGGCCGGGAAAAGATGCGGTTTTTCCGATATACCGGAGCCACAGGTACATAGACTGTCCCGGACCGCGTTCAAATCCCATACGGATCAGACGGTTTTCGATCCGGTAAAAAGGCGAATCCTTTCCGGGATGATCTGAAATTTTCCTGTGTTTTTTTTCAGGTTCTGTAAGGGTTCTGATCCGTTTTTTCCGCCAGAGGCGCCGGGCCGGAACCAGCATCAGGGGAATGATCAGCCAGAGCAGATAATTTGAAAATCCGTCTTTGTCCGTATGCCACTGCCAGAGGGTGAAACGGAATACCGCCCATGACCATAAATCCCCGATGAACTGCCAGGAGGAAGCAGATTCCTCTTCCTCAGTCCGCCAGGTTCCGGGTGTATTGTCAATATCCTGCCAGGAACCGCTGCGCCAGACCAATGCCCAGGCATGGGCATGGCGATCCCGCACAAGAATCTGCTCTTCCATTTTACTGTATTCATGGGCTGAAAATCCTGTGGTATAGCGTGCCGGTATTCCGGCAGCACGCAGCAGAAGTACTGTGGCAGTGGCAAAATATTCACAGTGACCTGTGCGGGATCGGACAAGAAAATCTGCCAGGGGCGTGGGAAACTGACCCGGATTCAGACGCAGTGAATAGGAAAACCTGTCTGTAAAAAAATTGTCCAGAATTTTCAGAACCTCTTCTGTCCCGGCCCCTGCAATTCCCAGTTCCCTGGCTGTCTGAAGCACAGCAGGCTGTTCCCGCTCCGGAATCAGCAGATCATCTTTTCCCGGAGGACTGTCAGTTGAGTGCTGCCCAAAACTGATATTGTATACTGCCAGACCCGGCCCCTCGTTCACCTTTACTGCACCAAAGGAATTCCGGGATGCCTGCATGACCGGCAGGTTTTCAATCCGGAACGCTCCGGTGGGAAGTTTCAGTAGTCCCCTTCCGTTTTTCAGGGAAACAGACACTTGGATCCGCTGATATTCTTTCTGTTCCCCGCTGATGTTCCATGTGCTTCCGTCTGCTTCCGGTTCCAGTTCGGCAAATTCGGAATTTCCGGAAAACCATTTGGAAAAATTGTATTTGTTATACGATGCCTCACGCAGCAGAATGGGCAGGCTGCTCTTATCATCCGGACGAACCCGGAACAGAATCCTGTTGGACGGCTTGAGGTTTCCGATATAACCGATGGCTGTCATACTCTGCCAGGGATCTGTATCATCCCTCTCCAGATTATAAAACCATTCCAGACCTTTGGCTTCCACAATCTGCTGTAGGCGGGTCAAACCCAAATGCCCGGCATAACCGCCCGCGCAGATCATCAGATACAGACATATCCACAGCAGTGGGGAAAACCGCCTGGGACGGATGGAAAGAAGTGCCCATGCAGAAAGGAATATCACGCCCAGATAAAAGCGGTCATCCCTGACATTGGCAAAACCGGTGCAGAGGATGGAAAGGGCAAAATAGGGCCAGTTAAGGTTGATGGTAATGGCTTCATCCTGTTTTCCCGGTATGCTGCGTTTTCTCATCAGCAAAGAGATGGCACTTATATCTGTTTCGCCCCGGATATCGAAGTTCTGGGCAACAATCAGCGGGAAAAATGACATGGGAAGCCATTCCAGCAGGATAAAGATGATATACACCGAGCGGTGAACCAGAAAAAGATATACTGCCATGCCGATGAATATCAGCGCGCAGAGATCGGAAATCCTGTTGAATTCACGGGAGGAAAAATCCCATCGTATCCGGATATGGGGAACTGTTTCCAGAATCAGGGCCATGAACACTGCAATGCCCGGAAGTCCGCTCTGCCATCCCCAGAAAAGCAGTGATGCCCCCATCAGAAAAGGGGGCGGGGTTTTTTTGTCTGCGGCAGTATCCGGATAAGATATCTTTTGTTTCATTATTTTTATACTTATTGTATAAGGTGTAAGGTTTCATGTTATACATAAATTTTCCGGTGTTGCCAATAGGAGCATTATCCGCATGAAAAAAAAAGGTTCTGACACAAAAAAGATAAAACCGGTTCCCCTGTATTTCCACAGATCCAATGGTCAGGCAGACAGGGCAATAGATAATCTGATACATCTGGTGGGCGGCATCCGTAAACCAAAATATATCCGGGAAATGATTATTGCTGCGCTCAAGGCCGGTCAGGAAGATGAAAACAGCGCGGATCTCAGACTTATGAACACCACAATGAAGGAGATGCGCTTTACCGGCAAGGTATTCGGCCCCTACCGGCATGTGAAAAAGGTGACGGTTTTCGGATCAGCCCGCACCCAGTCCCATGAATCGGCCTACCGGACAGCAAAGGAGATGGGGAGAAAACTTCGGGAAGCCGGATACATGGTTATTACCGGAGGCGGCCCCGGTATCATGCAGGCTGTCAATGAAGGCGCAGGTGCGGATTATTCCTTTGGTGTCAATATCCGTCTGCCTTTTGAGCAGAAAAACAATCCTGTGATTGACGGCAACCCCAAAACTGTCACCTACAAATATTTCTTTAACCGCAAGGTTGCATTTATCAAGGAGGCCCATGCAGTGGTTCTGTTTCCGGGCGGTTTCGGTACTCTGGATGAGGGAATGGAAACCCTGATGCTGGTGCAGACCGGCAAACGCAATATGATTCCCCTGATTTTCATTGATCCGCCCGGCAGCAGTTACTGGACCCGGTGGCTGGATTTTATCCGGGCTGAACTGACAGAACACGGTTTTATCAGTCCTGATGATTTCAATCTTTTTGATCATTTTGAATCTGTGGAACACACAGTCGCGCATATCAACCGTTTTTATTACCGTTACCACAGTCTCCGTTATGTGAGGGAGCAACTTGTTATCCGTATGCTTTCTGAAATTCCGGGACATATTATTGCTGAAATGAAAGAGGAATTTGCCGATATTCTGATCCCGGGCGGAACAATAAAAATGTCATGTTCCCTGCCCGAGGAATCCGAAGAACCGGAAATCGCGCATCTTCCCCGTCTTCTGGTTGATTTCAGCCGGATTTCCTTCGGCAGACTCCGGCTGCTGATTGACCGGATCAATTCCGATGCGTTCTGAAACTTCTTTCAGATTTAAGGTGATTTCTGAAAATAAATATACCATTTCAGTTCACAGGCACAGCGCACAAGCCGGAAGATTATGCTGCTTTGGCGGGATATTCTTTTCTGGAAATCACCTAATACCAAATCACTTTCAGAGATCGGAGGAGCTCCCAAATGAAAACTGATACCAAATCGCTTTCAAAACATGAGAATGTCAAATGCTGTTTTTTCGTGCTTTTCGTGTTTTTCGTGGTTAAAAAAAGAGGCATTCCCCGAACTTTGAAAGCGATTTGGTATGACATCAAAGGATATTCTCTGCTGTATGTCATGTTTTTCCATGCCTGTTTCTGCGGATATGCTGTATCATCTGAAACGGAAAATCCTGAAGATATTTTCATCAGAAACGGGCTTGTGGATATTCATACACTTGATCCGGACATTCAGGTGAATCTGAAATATTCATCACCGGACAATTTTCTGGGTAAGGACATATACGGAAATCTTGACAAATGCTGGCTTCAAAGGGAAATTGCTCTGAAACTGGCAAATGCCCAAAAACTTCTGAAGAAAAAACATCCGGAACTGAACCTGACTGTTTTTGATGCAGTCAGACCCAGGCGTTTTCAGCGGCAGATGTGGGAACAGGTCAAAGGAACTCCTGCCCGGCATTATTTGGCAAATCCGTTTTCCGGTTCCATTCACAATTATGGTGCTGCTGTGGATCTGAGTATTGTGGATACAGCAGGCCGTGAACTGGATATGGGCACTGCATTTGACTGTTTCGGAGAACTTTCGCAGCCGAGGTATGAAAAAAAATTCCTCAGACAGGGCCTGCTGACACAGACACAGGTGAACAACAGAAGACTGCTCCGCTCTGTCATGACAGAAGCCGGATTTCTGCCTTTGCGGAATGAGTGGTGGCATTTCAACGGTCTGCCGGAAAAGGAAGTCAGACGGAAATATAAGATCATTGAATAAGCAGGCTTGGGCTCTCTGTTATTCTGTCAACCTTGAAACTGTGAGTTGAAAACAACCGGATTTTTCCAAAAAATCCGGTTGTTCTGTATACTTCAGCGCATAAAATCAAAGTTGACAAAGCACTATGATATTCGTTTTAAGTAAACCAGCATAAATTTTTGGGCATAAAATTTTCAGAAAAACCGGATTTTCGGAAAAATCCGGTTTTTTGGATACACGAAAAATTTTGTTTGCCTATTTATACCATTACTTGAAACATTTGCAGAGGTTCAGATTCATATCTGAATTCCGCACAGAAAAACTCTGTGTTACTCTGCGGAAACTCTGTGTTACTCTGCGGTTAAAATCCGCCCGGCAGAATTACCAAAATGTTTTAAGTATCGGTATATATCTCCTGCTTCATGTGCTGGCGTATTCCGGAAACAGGCTGCGAATATCAGCTTCTGCGGCTTTGCATATGCCCCGTTCTGTAATGAATCCGGTCACAAGCCGCGCGGGTGTCACATCAAACGCATAATTGGCGGCCGGGCTTTCCGCAGGCGGGATCAGAACGCTTTTTGTTCTTCCGTTTTCATATCCCTGAACATAGCGCACTTCATCCGGATCTCTTTGTTCAATGGGAATTTCCTTTATCCCATCGCGCAGAGTCCAGTCAAACGTGGTGGAAGGCAGAGCCACATAAAAAGGAACACCATTGTCTTTGGCAGCCAATGCCTTGAGATAAGTCCCGATTTTGTTTGCCACATCCCCGGTGCAGGTCGTGCGATCCGTGCCGGTGATGACCATATCCACCATAGCATGCTGCATGAGATGACCGCCCGCGTTGTCTGTGATCACCGTGTGCTTTATTCCTGCTTTTTCCAGTTCCCACGCGGTCAGACGTGCGCCCTGATTCAGAGGACGGGTTTCATCCACCCATACATGAATGTCAATTCCTGCATTATGCGCAGCATACATGGGCGCGGTTGCGGTTCCCCATTCAATGCAGGCCAGCCACCCCGCATTGCAGTGCGTCAGGATATTTACTGTTTTCCCCTTTTTTTTCTTGCTGATTTCCTGAATCAGGGGCAGACCGTATTCCCCGATTTTTCTGCAGTTTTCTGCTTCGAATTCAATAATGGCCTCTGCCTCTTTCTGTGCTGCGGCAATGCGTTTTGCATGCGTTTTTTCTTTCAGCACCGCAGCAAGCACCCGATCCACAGCCCAGGCCAGATTCACAGCAGTGGGACGGGCAGCCTTGAGTCTGGCGCATTCCTGTTTAAAATATTCTGCTGCATTTTTTTTCGGGGCCTGAAGGGCAATCATATACACACCGCAGGCACCGGTCGCGCCAATCAGGGGCGCGCCTCTGACATACATTTTTTTTATGGCCACAATAATATCGTCCGGATTTTCCAGTGCCACTATGACATATTCATGGGGCAGGAGTCTCTGGTCAATAATCTTTATGAATTTTTCTTCTGCATCCAATGATATGGGACGCATGGCATATTCTTCCATATTCATGGCATTCTCCTATCTGTCCATATAATGTTTTCAGAAAAACCGGTTTTTTGCATACACGAAAAATTTTGTTTGCCTATCTGTTCATCACTTTCTGAAATATTTCCAAAGTGTAATCAATATCCTGCGATGTGATATGATAATGGGTCACAGCCCGGAGCCGTTTTCCCGGCCCCAGCGGATTCACCAAAACCCGGTTCTGTTTCAGATGATCCGCCAAATTCTGTGCAGTCCTGTCTTCCTGTATCAGATCAAAATAAACAATATTGGTTTTGATGCGTTCCGGATCAAGAGACAGTCCTTTGATTTGCGACAGACCGGCAGCCAGTTTCCGCGCATTTTCATGATCTTCTGCCAGACGCTGCGTCATTTCTGTCAGAGCCACAATGCCTGCTGCCGCGAGAATCCCGGCCTGACGCATTCCGCCTCCCAGCACTTTGCGGTTTCTCCGGGCCTGTTTTATAAAATCCCGGCTTCCGCATAACAGGGAACCCACAGGCGCGGCCAGTCCTTTGCTCAGACAGAAAGAGACAGAATCCGCATCCGCAGCCAAATCACAGGCATCTGTTTTCAGAGCCGCTGCGGCATTGAATATCCGCGCTCCGTCCACATGGATTTTCAGACCGTATTTCCGTGCCAGACTGCCGACAGATTTCATATAATCCGCATCCAAAGGCGCACCGCTGCAACGGTTATGGGTGTTTTCCAGAATGATCAGCCGGGTGCGGGGAAAATGAATATTGTCAGGCCGGATCGCATCTTCAACTGCGTTCAGATCAAGGGTTCCGTCCGGCAGATTGGGAACTGTGTGCGGATGAATGCCGCCAAGAGCGGAAGAACCGCCCTGTTCATAAAAAAACACATGGGACTGATCTCCGAGAATGCTTTCCTCTCCTCTGCCGCAGTGCGTAAGCTGGGCCACCAGATTTCCCATTGTCCCGCTTGCCACAAACAGAGCAGCCTCTTTTCCCATACTCCGGGCAGCCATTTCCTCCAGCCTGTTCACGGTAGGGTCTTCCCCAAACACATCATCTCCGACCTCAGCCTCAGCCATAGCTTTTCGCATGGCCGGAGTGGGCCGGGTAAGGGTATCGGATCGCAGATCAACTGTACGCATATATTTTTCCGCCTTTGCATAAAAATTTCTGAAAACCTGTACATACAGCATATTTTTTTTATTTGCAAGAGAAACATAGGATTATCCGCAGTTTTTCTGTGTCCGGATCTGAAATCTTTTGCAGAAGATCAGGGAAAAAATACAGAAATCCGTAAAATAAACCATATTGCCTATTGCTATTTGCAGAATTTTTTTGTATTTGGCATCGGGCTGTATGGCTGGCTGAATCTATATTTTTAAGAAAATATTTGTCTGAAAAACCCTAAGGGTTTCAATTTTTTTCTTAAAAGCTGTATGTTGAAAAAACGGAGAAATCATGCTGAGTGAAGAAAATATCATTCCTTATCACACCCAAAACCTGACAGGGGCCAAAGTGCTGGTGCTGGCTCCCCATCCTGATGACGAGACACTGGGATGCGGGGGCAGTGTCTGTATCCATGCAGACGCGGGAGACAGTGTCAAAATTGTTTTTTTGACAGACGGTTCCAAAGGGGATTCTTCCAAAACTGCGGAAAAAGAGGCATATATTGCCCTCAGACGCAGGGAAGCAGAGCAGGCCTGTCACTGTCTCGGTGTCAGTGATACGGAATTCTGGCTGTATGAAGACCGCAGCCTGTATATGGTTTTGGAATGTGCAGACAGATTTTCTGCACTCATGGCAGAATACAGACCTGATCTGGTGTATGTGCCTTCGCCGCTGGAAATTCATCCGGATCACCGTGCTGCGGCGTTTCTGACTGAAAAATACGCGCGAACCTGTGAGGATGATTTCTCAGCAGTTTTTTATGAAGTGAGCCAGCCTCTGGTTTTTGTCAACACTCTGGTGGATATTACACCGGTTTTAAACAGAAAAAATCAGGCCATACAAATTTATGAAAGCCAGCTCCGGGAAAGACCCTACGGTGAATTCACACTGGCGATGAACCGCTACAGAAGTCTTACTTTGGATAATACAGTCACCCATGCTGAAGGTTTTTTTGTCTGTGAGGCAAAGCAGATGCGGGAAAAGGGGATACTGTCTGTTTTTTATCAGAATATGGAGCAGATGCGTCCCTGTGCGGACAATGTGCAGGAATCCGGTCTGCCTGACAGCGGCAGAGTTTCAGCAGAATCCTGTCATACAAAGAAAATTTTTGATGAGTCTGCGCCTCTGGTCAGTGTTGTCATTCCCACACACAACCGGCCGGACATGCTGAAAACCGCAGTGGAAAGTGTTCTTTCCCAGACCTACCCGAATATGGAAATCATTGTGGTAAATGATGGCGGGGAGGATGTCTCTGATATGCTCAATGCCCTGAACGCACGGGGAAACATCATTTATATCCGGCATGAGGAAAACCGGGGCATTTCTGCGGCCAGAAACACGGCGCTGCGTGCTGCAAATGGGCATTATATAGCGTATCTGGATGATGATGATATGTATTATCCGGAGCATCTGCAAATCCTTGTTTCCGTGCTGGAGAATGGGCAGTACAAAGTGGCTTATACCGATTCCCATGAAAGAATCCAGACATGGATAACAGATCGCTATGTCACAGTGGAAGAAAAAAAGGCTGTGAGTGCGGATTTTGATCAGGGCCGTCTGCTTGCAGCAAATTACATCAGCACCCTGAATATTGTTCATTGCCGCGATATTCTCACACAAAGCGGTCTGTTTGATGAAAATCTGCCGTCACATGAAGACTGGGATTTGTGGATACGGTTTTCCATATCCCATGATTTCTGCCATATTCCGAAAATTACCGCAGCTTATACAAGACGGAAAGACAAAACCTCCAAAACCCTGGCAAATCGTCAGGAATTTCTTGCCACCTTATGCCGGGTGCATGAAAGATACGGTCATCTGGTCAATGATCCGCAGATTTTTGAATCCCAGCGTCAGGTGGAAAGAAATATTGACATGAAGGCGCGGCTTGAATCTCTGGGGCCGGACACATTGCCTGATGAATATAAAATCTGTCTGGAATATCTCCGATCAGATATTCGGGAAAAAGAAGCCCTTTTGTCAAAAACCGCAGAGGAAAAAAATCAGCATATCCGGAATCTGGAAAATGTGATTGCAGATAAAAACAGATCCATCCGCAATACAGAAAAAATGGTGGAGGAAAGAAAAAAGCATATAAGCAATCTGGAAAATATCATTGCCGGCAAGGAAAATCATATCTGCAATCTGGAAGCCATCCTCAAAGACAGAAATCACCATGCAGACAATCTGGAAATCCTGCTGAAAGAAAAAGAGATTCATATCCAAAATCTGGGAGAGCTGACTGAGGCAAAGGATGCTCATATCCGCAATTTGGAAAGTCAGGCAGAAAATCAGGAAAACCATATCCGGAATCTGGAACATCAGTCAGAGATCCGGGAAAATCATATCCGGAATTTGGGAGATTTGATTGAGGCAAAGGAAGGTCATATCCGGAATCTGGAAAGTCAGGCAGAGAGCCGGGAAAACCATATCCGGAATCTGGAAGCTGCACTGGAAGACAGGAAACTTTTCATTACTGCTCTTGAAAAAACAGTTAGTGATAAGAATCAGCATATTGAAAATCTGGAAACCTGCATTCAGGACAGAAATACACATATCAGAAATATTGAGACTGCAAACAGCGAACTTGAATCTGCAAACCGCGAACTTGAAACCGCAAACCGTGAACTTGAAACTGCAGTTCATCAGCTTCATACAACTGTTCAGGATAAGGACAGGCAGATTGGTGATATTGTTTCCCAAAGAGATACTTATGCGTTTCTGACAGATGCCAAAGAAACCCATATCCGCAATATCGAAGCACAGCTTGCCGACATCAGAAACTCCAAAGCATGGCGGACAGCAGAAGTGTTCAGAAAGATATTTTATATCCAACTGCTGGGCCGAGTTCCGCTTATGCAGAAGGCTGCCCTGACACTTACGCGGGAAGGTTTGCGGGCATTTTTGTCAAAAACCAGGGCTTATCTGAAAAAGAACAAAATACCGGTGATTGCAGAACTGATGGAAAGTGATTATGACAGATGGATCAGAATACATTCTCTTTCTGAGGAAAAAATACAGCATATCCGAAGAAATATATCTGATTTTTCATATAAGCCTGTCATCAGCATTCTGATGCCGGTCTATAATGTGGATCAGATCTGGCTGGAAAAAGCCATAGATTCTGTCCGCAGTCAGTTGTATCAGAATTGGGAACTTTGCATTGTAGATGATGCTTCCCCCAAACCTCATATCCGGAAAACTTTGGAGAAATATGCAAAAAAAGACAAACGCATCAAAGTGACCTATTTTGCCAAAAATCAGGGCATGTCCATTGCCTACAATGAAGCACTGCGTTCTGCTGCGGGTGAATTTGCAGGCACGCTGGATCATGATGATGAACTCACAGAAGATGCGCTGTATGAAAATGTAAGACTGCTCAACCAGAATCCGCATTTGGATATGATATACAGTGATGAGGACAAACTGGATATGCAGGGAAAACGGTGTGAACCTTTTTTCAAACCGGATTATTCCCCTGATCTGCTGCTGAGCATGAATTATATCTGCCATTTTACCATTTTCAGACGGGATATACTGAATGTCATTGGCGGATTCAGAGCCGGATATGACGGATCTCAGGATTATGATCTGATACTCAGATTCACTGAAAAAACCAGTTCAGACAGGATTGCCCATATTTCCAAAATATTGTATCACTGGAGAAAAATTCCCGGATCTGCAGCAGCAGCAACGGATGCCAAAAACTACGCGTATGTTTCGGCAAAAAAGGCTTTGCAGGATTATATGGAAAGAAATGCAATCCCCGGAGAGGTTCTTGATGGTCATTTTACCGGATCTTACAGAATCAGGCGAAAGATTGCTGCTCCGGAGAAAGTGTCCATTATTGTTCCGTTCAGGGATCAGGTTCATTTATTGCAGAATTGTATCGAAAGTATTCTGAACAAAACAGATTATCCCAGTTATGAAATCCTGCTGGTGAATAATCAGAGCCGGGAATCTGCCACACTTGCTTATTTGGATCAGATACAGCAGTCTGAAAATATCCGGGTGATTGACTATGACAGGGAATTTGATTTTTCCGATATGAACAATGTTGCTGTGACAAAGGCCGAAGGCAGATACATACTGATGCTCAACAATGATACGGAAGTGATTTCACCGGAATGGCTGAGTGCAATGGTGGAACATGCACAACGGAAGGAGGTTGGCGCAGTGGGAGCAAAACTGCTCTATCCTGACAATACCATTCAGCATGGAGGCGTTGTCATGGGGCTGGGAATTGCCAGCCACGCGTTCAAGCATTTTCCTGTATTGGACAATGGTTATTTCGGTCAGGCCAGTGTCATCCGCAACTGCTGTGCAGTGACAGCCGCGTGCCTGCTGATGAGAAAAGAGGTCTTTGAGGAACTGGGCGGGCTGGACAAGGATAATCTCAAAATTGCCTACAGTGATGTGGATTTGTGTCTCAAAGCTGTACAGAAAGGATATCTGGTTGTTTATACGCCATATTCACTCCTTTATCATCATGAATCCGTCAGCCGGGGGGATGACAATGATGAAATGCTCAAAGAGAAACATCCGGAGAAATATCAGCGTGTGATAAAGGAAAGACAGTTTATGGAAGAAAAATGGAAAGGTTATATTGAAAATGATCCCTATTACAATATCCATCTGACCCGGAGAAGTGACAATTTTGCTATCAGACTTGACTGAATTAGGTTCTGTTGACATTTCTGTAACCTCCTGAATTTGCAGGAACCGATTTCTCCGGAATGAACCATGCGGATTTCCCATGACTCTGTCCGGAATGGGATTTATGGCATGTTTCCGGTTCAGACCGGAGACTCAGACCGGCAGCCTGATCTGAAATGTCAACAGAACCTAGTGTTTAAGAAAATGTTTTTGGGGTTTCCTGCAGGTTGGGTTGAGGAACGAAATCCAACCTGCTCCAAAATAATTTATCTTAAAAGCTAATGCATCATTTCACTTAAAATTGTAGGTCGGATTAGCGGAAGCGTAATCCGACATCCTGACATTACTTCGGAATACACCCACAATTTTAGGTGAAACGATGCACTAATTAAAGGCTAACTCAAATGCATCCTATTACAGAACATTTTACAGAACATTTAAAAAAAAGAGTAAAATATCTGTTTTTGGCAATCGTGCTTAATGCCATATTTCTGACATATTTCATGGCAGGTTCCTCCCATATGGAAAGATATGACTATGGAGAATCCGAACCTCTTGTGCCGATTACCAAAGATGTCAAAATAAAACAGGAATTCCTTTCCTGTTCAAACCGTATGACCGGTCTTGAAATCCAGTTTGCCACATATGGAAGACAGAACAGTTCAGATCTGTCTGTGAAACTCACTGAAGCAGAAACCGGCAGAATTCTGTTTGAAGAAACACTATCTGCCGGAAATCTGAAAGATAATCAGTACAAAAAATTTGATTTCAAAGAATTGCCGGATTCCGGAGATAAGAAATACATCATCAGCATAGAATCGGATGCAGCAGAGGAAAATGCAGCAACTGTCTGGAGCGGTAATGGTCAGTATGAAAATACCGCATTGTTCATGGGAGATAAGCATATATCCAAAACATTGAATTTTAATATTTATTATGCTGGTACAAAGAAAATTGCTGTTTTTTTGTATACATCTGCAGTCATTTTAAGTCTGGTGGCAATCTTCATGGCTGGAAACAGCACCATATACAATTTTATGATACTGGCGGGCATATTTGGTTCCTATTTCTGCCTTGTGACACCTTTTTACCATCCGCTTGATGAAATATCACATTTTTACAGGGCTTATGACGTGGCACAGGGAGATTTTTTTTTGAATTCACAGAATGGGGTGGTAGGCAGTTATCTGCCGCAGGATATAAATAAAATACAGTATGAGAAAAGAATTGATGAATCACTCAGAAGAAATATACCGATAAATTATGAAAATGATGTATTTATAAACAATTATGTAAAATATACAAGTCAGTACTGTTTTATCTCTTATATTCCCGCAGCAGCTGGCATTTTAATCGGAAGAATTTTTCGTGCAGATCTTGATATAACAGCATATTTATCCAGATTTACCAATCTCCTCTGTTATATTTTATTAATAATACTGAGCATAAAAACAATCCCGGAAGGAAAGAATCTGTTAATGGCTGTTGCTCTGGTTCCTTTCCAATTGTTGTTAAGCGCATCCGTATCTTTGGACGGAATACTGCTGTCTTCCATTGTTCTTTTTATATCCATATGCTTCAGATTACATGATTCAGATAATCCGATAGAAAACAGATCTGTAGTGTTTTTAATTTTATTGATGATAATGATAACAGGTACAAAAAATATTGCCTACACACCTGTTTTTCTGCTGTTTTTTATCATAAAGTCATCGAAATTCAAAAGCAGAAAAGCATATTTTGTTTCACTGGGAACGGGAATCCTGTCGATTGTGTTCCTGATACTGATAATGAGGATTTTTTCTCCAGGTTTTGCAACCGATGACAGAGCGGCAGGTGCAAATGCCCGGCAACAGATTTTGTTTATATTTCAAAATCCTCTTACATTTTTATACGCTGTGGCGAATACATTTCATCTTCAACTGAATACCAATGTTTCTGCTTTGCAGCATTTCCATTTTTTTGGAAAAGATATTGGAAATATTTGTATATTCCTTTTGCCGGTTTTTTTATTCTGGCTGGCAAAAGCAGACTGCGGCAGCACTGTCCGGAATTTTTCTGAAATAAATAATTATCTGATATATTTTATAGTTATTTCAAACATATTTCTGATCAATCTGGCTATGTACATATTTTTTTCCCCGGTTGGGAGTATAGTTATATACGGAGTTCAGGGCAGATATTATATTCCCATAGTCGCTCTTTTGCTGCTGGCTGTAAATAAAAACAGCGTTGCCCGTTATGACCCGGGACTTGCTTTTGGATCAGCTTATGTTCTCATACTGATGCTGAATTATAATTCTCTGCTGTTAGTCAAATCAATGTATTGAAACAATTCATCATATATTTATTCAAATAATACCGGGAGGTGCTGAAATGAGTTTTGCTTTTTCAGAAGACTGTGTGGGTTACAGATACAGATTTCTTATCATATTTGCTGTTTTTGCTGTTTTTGTGCTGTTCAAACTTCATTTTTCGTCCATCGGAATGTGGGATGATATTCTGAAAAATAAAACTGAAGATTACCGAAAAACAAAACTTGCCGGAAAAGCGAGAAGTATCCGCTCTGATGAATGGCTGGTGCAGACGCCGCTTTTTATGGCACAGTGCAACAATGAAAAATTTTTTCCGGTAAAAAACCATAATATTCTTTCTTCCGGGCTGAATACGATTATTTCTTACGGAGCGCCTTCCTTTGATCTGACACTGATTGCCAAACCTTTTAACTGGGGCTTCATTCTGTTCGGAGATGAAAGAGGGCTGTCATGGTACTGGTGTTCGCGGCTGTTTCTGCTGCTGATATTATCGTTTGAGATATCCATGCTTCTGACAAAAGGGAAAATACTTTATTCCGTTACAGGAGCGTTTCTTATTGCATTTTCTTCGGCTGTTCAATGGTGGTTCAGTACCTCTCTGGTGGACATGATCATTTTTTCACAGGCTCTTGTAATCATTGCAGACAGATATTTCAGATTCCATGAATTGTACAAAAAGATTATTCTTTCTTTCCTTTTTCTGATTTGTGCAAACGGCTTTGTGCTTACACTGTACCCGGCATGGATGGTCCCAATGGGTTATCTTACCGCCGTATTTTGTCTTGCCATCCTTTATATACATTGGAAAGAGGGAAGATTGCATATCCGGTATGCCGATATACTGATATTTCTGTTTATCATGCTTGGCAGTGTTTTGATTTTATACCATTTTTATACTGTTTCCAAAGAGGACATACAAAGCATTTTGAACACGGTGTATCCCGGGAAAAGATTTTCCAGCAGCGGAGGATACAATCTGCTGGCCCTTCAGATGTATGTACTGAGCTGGCTGCTTCCCTTTAAGGATTTAACTTTTTTAAACAATTGTGAGATAAGCACATTCACCAATTTCATGCTTCCGGTTCTGATTGTGTTTTTCCGGATTGTGAAATTTGAAAAGGAAATCCGCTTTCTGATAATTTCCCTTTTTGTTTTTTATATACTGCAACTGCTTTGGCTGTTTTTTCATGTAAATGACACTGTGGCACGTTTGTCATTTATGTATTTTGTTCCGGCTGGCAGGCTTCAGGTGATAAGTAATTTGACAGGTCTGTATCTTTCCATATGGGCCATATCCATGTTTCTGGATGAAAAAAGTCTGGCATTTTCAGAGCCTGAAAAACTCTGTGTATTTATAATTCTTACAACTGTCCTGTTTTCAAGTATTTTTTACAATAAAGAAACTGTGGATTACCTAAGGATTAAGGGATCACTGGTGTCGCTGGTCATATTTCTGACAATGAATCTGTCACTTTTTCTGAAACTGAAAAAAATATTTCTGTATTCAGTAATGATATACACAATTGTTTCAGGTCTTACTGTGAATCCGCTTTCCAAAGGACTGGGAGCAATTTATGACAAGCAGATAACACAGCAGATTATCCGCATGAACAAAAACGATCCGGGAAAAACATGGGCAGCACTTGATTCCATATTCCACGGAAATCTTCTCATTGCTTTGGGCTGCAAATCCTTCAACGGTGTAAATTATTATCCGGATTTTGAAAAATTGGCAAGGCTTGATCCGGAAAACAGGTATTCCGATGTTTACAATAGATATGCCCATATAAATGTCAAAATTTCAGACAGTCCCGGTGTTTCTTTCAAACTGGAGCAGGCAGATTTGTATATTATGAGCATCAGTCCGGACTGCATTAAGAGCAGAACAGATATTCACTATGTTGTATCATCAGAAAATTTGGAAAAATACTCAGGAGATGAAATAAAGTTTGTACAGGTGTATGCGGATCAAAAGGAAGGACTGAATATTTATAAAATAAACTGAGGGAATAGAATTTCATACTGATAAAATTATGTTGTAATGCTCCCGGTTTTTTGTCAATAATTGCCTTCGGAAACTGTTCGCCGAAAACATGCCTGAAGTTACGGGAATCTCTTTTCCTGGGGTCTGCTGCAGACGCGCTGTCTGCTGAGAGCAGTGCAGAAAACTCTGCGGCACTCTGTGCATAACTTTCTGAAAATCTGCGGTTAATAAACACCTGTACGGATGTTCCTGAAAAATTTATACATGAAAATTTATGGAAGGTTACTTATTTACCTCACCTTACGCAGCCTTTCCAAAAATCAGGAAGTTACTGACTTTCCCCGTCATTCCGGCGAAGGCCGGAATCCAGTGTTTTCAACGGTTTCCGGATACCGACTTTCGTCGGTATGATAGCTCTGCATAAAGTGAGTTATTACATATGCTTTCTGATTTCTGACAACTGTTCCGCAATCAGCCCCAGCAGGAAGGAAAACACACCCATTGTCAGCAGAAGGCTCATGCCGACAGACACGCCTCTGCCCTGCACCATGATGGGAACTCCCCATATCAGTCCCAGCAGAACAAATAACACGGAAACCGGCAAAAATATTTTCATGGGATTGAACATTACAATGATATTCAGGATTTCTGCAACTGTTTCAACAGCGGTTTTAGGGCCTATGGTGCTTTCTCCTGCAAGCCGCTGTTTAATTCTGATGGGAGTTTCCAGCACCAGATGCCGGTTGTTGATGAACACCAGAGTGACAATATCGCTGAAAGCCATGGAATTGGGACAGAGACGGATATAGTTTTTGACCAGTTCTGTGCGGTAGATTTTCATTCCGGAGTTAATGTCATATATTTCAATGGGCATCAGCACTTTTGCAATCATTCGGATGAGCCATTTGCCCAGTCCCCTGATTTTTGTGGCAGATGCAAGCCCCTTTCTGGAACCCACCACCATATCAGCATCTCTGGCAGTGATCAAATCCATGAGTTTGTCAATATCTTCCAGATAATGCTGTCCGTCTGCATCAATAGTGACAAGATATTCTGTGTCCGCATTTCTTATCCCTGATTTAAGCGCACCGCCGTAACCTCTGTTCACCTTGTGATGAACTGCTTTTAAGCAGACATTGTCCGAATACTGCGCGAGTATCTCTTTTGTCCGGTCTTTTGATCCGTCATTTACACAGATGACTTTCCAGTTTCGCTGCTTTGCATATGCCAGTACATCGGGCAGCGTATGTGTCAGTGTCTCAGCTTCATTATAAGCCGGTATGATGACGGTTAATCTGCTTTTTTCCTGCTGTTCCATTTTTTTCTCCTGATAAAACAGAAATCTGAAAAACAGTCAGACAGTAAATTCCGTGTGATTTTGCATCTTCGTTGCAGACTGAAAACACTGGGTGCGTGGAAGTTTTTTGCTGAAATATTTTTCAGATTCAGATATATTTTGGACAGTCACATGATTTTTATGCAAAACATGCAGTTATATTTTTACAAATACCATGCTGAGCGCGGGCCAGTAGGTGATAATCAGCAATGCAGTCAGGAGAACCAGCATAAAGGGTATGGCAGCCTGACAGAGTTCTGTCACCGGTTTGTTGAACCGGTAACTGGCAATGAAAAGATTCATGCCCACCGGCGGGGTGAAATACCCGATTTGCATGTTTGCCAGAAAGATGATGCCCAGATGCACCGGATGAATGCCGTAACTCACAGCCACAGGCAGTATCAGGGGAACCATGATGACCAAAGCGGAAAAAATGTCCAGAATCGCTCCCAGAATCAGCAGAAGGATATTGAGCAGGATCAGAAAGACTATTTTATCCTTCACATGGGTCTGGATGATCTCAAACAGCCGCATGGGAATTTCCGCGTCAATAAGCAGATTGGTGGAAGCCAGAGATACGCCCAGAATCAGCAGGATTCCGCCCACCATAATCATGGATTCCCGCATGATGCCTGCCAGTTGGGAAATCCGGATTTCTTTGTAGATCAGCACTTCTGTCACCAGAACATACATGGCAGTGGCGGCCGCAGCTTCGGAAACAGCAAAAAATCCGCTGTAGATTCCGCCCAGTACAAAAAAAGGAAGGGGAATTTCCCATATGGATTCCCGCAATGCTGCCCATGCCTCTTTTCCGGAAAAAGAATTAAGGGGTACAGGATGTTTCCGGTGTGCCCACATGCTCCAGAGTGAAAGAAGAGTCAGCATGAGCAGCGCAGGCAGCAGCCCGGCCAGAAAAAGGTCGCTGATCGCGATATCCTCTCCCACATCCATCTGCTGTGCCACTATTCCGTAAAGGATCAGGGGCAGAGAGGGAGGGAGCAGCAGCCCCAGGCTGCCGGATGAGGTCACCAGTCCCATGCTGAAGCGTTCCTCATATCCGGCCTGCACAAGGGCAGGAAGCAGCAGTGCACCGAGGGCCACAATGGTCACGCCCGATGCACCGGTGAAGGCCGTGAAAAAAGCGCAGGTGACAAAGGCCACCACAGCCAGTCCTCCGGGCATCCATCCCAGAAAGGCACGGGTCAGGCGCACAAGCCGCTGTGAGGTATTGCTTTCTCCCAGCAGATAACCGGCAAAGGTGAACAGGGGCAGGGCCACCAGCACAGGGGTGGAGGATATCCGGTAGATTTCTATGGCAATCACCGAGAGATCCACACCAAGAAAATGAAAACCCGCGATGGAAATCCCCAGAATGACGGCAAACAGGGGCATTCCGAGAAAAGCCAGCACCAGGAGCGCAGCAAGGTAAATCCATATCATGTTCAGGTGGAGATTCCTTCCATATCTCTTTCGCTCCAGGAAAAATCCTGAACCGATATTTCTTCCATCTCACCCACCTGACATCTTATTTTCCACAGGTCGTCAACATACCTGAGAAACACATCGGTCACCTCCGGATCAAAATGTTTCTCTTTTGATTTCCGGATAATATCACATGCAATTTCAAGTGGATAGGGATCTTTGTAAGGACGTCTGGAGGTAAGTGCATCAAAGGTGTCCACCAGAGCGACAATTCTGCCAAACAGGGGAATTTCCTCTTTGGATATACCCAGAGGATACCCCGTGCCATTCCATTTTTCATGATGTGTCACAGCAATGATTCTGGCTGATTCGAGAATTTTGGATTTGGAATCCGCGAGGATTTTCCCCCCGATCAGTGTGTGGTTTTTCATAATTTCAAATTCTTCCTCTGTCAGTTTTCCGTTTTTCAGCAGAATACTGTCAGGAATCCCGATTTTTCCTATGTCGTGCATGGGAGAGGAATACAGAATCATCTGGACATCCTCTGCCGGCAGTGCCAGTTTTTTTGCCAGCAGCGCGCAGTAACGGCTCATGCGCAGGATATGATCGCCTGTGTCCTCATCCTTGTATTCTGCTGCCAGAACCAGCCGGTTCACAGTATCCAGATAGGCTTCCCTGAGTTCCTCAAAAGCCTGGTTCCGTTCGGCAAGCAGTTCCCTTTCATTGAGCACCCGTTTCAGCCTGACCAGAAGTTCGTTGAGCCGCACAGGTTTGTGAATGAAATCCCTTGCCCCCAGTTCAATGATCTTTTCATAGGTGAAATCTTCCACAAAACCTGTCATGACAATGACATCGGAATCAAATTTCTCCCTGATCCGTTTGACCAGATCAATACCGCTGAGACCGGGCATCTGTATATCGGTAATAACCACATCAATCCGGCTCTGCTCAAGGATGTTCAATGCTTCCTGGCCGCCTGCCGCTGTCTGGCACCTGTACCCGGAATGCTCAATCGCCATTAAAAAAACATCCCGGATGGCCTGTTCATCATCCACAACCAGAATGTGAATTGTTTCTGGGGCACGCTCCCGGTTTTTCATATATTCTCCTCAATCATAAAGGTACTGTAACAGCATACGGGACTCGGAAATCGTAAATGCGTCTGAATTTTCAGTCATTCCGGGCACTGCTCCTGCAATTGCGGAAACTGGCAAATGACAGTACATAATAACGGATGGAAATCACAATAAAGGCAAGGGGAATAACCGCCTCGCACACCCATACCGGCATACCTGCAAATGCCATGCCCCCGTCCGCATATTCCATGCGGACAAAACGGATGCAGTGCCATGCCACTGCCGAACAGATGATTCCTGTGAGGAATTCAACGGTTCCGTTCAGAATTTTCCTGAGATGTTCCGGGAGCCAGCGTGTTATCAGGTCTATACGTATATGACTGCCGTTCCGGCTGGCAATCATGGCTCCGGACAGTCCAATCCACAGTACCAGCATCCGCACCAGCATATCTCCCCAGGCCAGTCCGCTTCCTGCCAGATTCCGAAGAAGGATCTGGGCAACCGCAACCAGGATCATTGTCAGCAGCAGGCCCAGCAGTACGGCATCCTCCACACGGTAAAGGAAATTCCGCATTTTTTCCAGCAGTTTTTTGTCTGATGTCTTTTCCATAACAGCCAATCTCACTGGCGGGATGGAGCGCAGCGGAATCCCGTCCAGTGCAGAGATTTGTCCGGCATCTTAATCGAGTTGCGTCCAGCCTTTTCTCTCTTTGCCGATATGCAGGACGCCGTAGAGAATCGCAAAACCAGTGAGACCAAGAATGGCCTGAACAATGTTGAGACCCACCGTCAAATTGACGATGAATGTGATGATCGACGTCGCGAGGAAGCCAAAGAACCCCCATTTTTTCCATTGGAAAAGAGCGATCGCGCACACAATGTTTGCGATTCCCATCACGGCAAGCACTGGAAGTGCCCACCCAGGCGCAGATGGAAAGTTCTGTTTGACAGCCGCAATCCCCAATAAATACATGAGGGCTGTGGCCGCGTTCGCAATAATCATCAGCACCAGCCACGCAGTAAGGCATCCATGCCGCTGTTTTCCTTCACTCATCTATGTTTCCTTCTTTGGGCTTTGTTTGTGGTTCGGCAGCGGCACGCCCTGTTTCATGTCTGATGCCGAACCAATGCTTATCTGGAGCGGAAATCCCGGAGATGCCCCTCAAGGGTTTCCACTGTTTTCCGGGAGAACCGGCCTGAACTGAGCAGCCGTTCCGGAACCTTTGCAGCGCATTCATACCATTCGCTCATGGCCCCGGACGGAGGCTTTACAAACTCTATCCCCTGATTTTTCAGAGCTTCAAGAGCTTTGATGTTGTCGCTTCGGTTCTGCCTGTCTATATCATGGAAGACACTGCCCAGGATCTCCCTGACCACAGGCTGATCTTCGGGGGAAATTTCAGAAAATGCTTTTTTGTCAATGGCCAGTACCGCGTAAATATACAAAAAGGGAAGATCTGTCAGATATCTGATCTGGGTATGCCACTGCAGTGCAATGGCTCCGATGGGAGAGGTGGCGACTGTGTCAATAAGCCCGGTCTGCATACTGGCCCGGACATCTGCTATGGAAAGGGGAATAGGTGAAATATCAAATGCTTTTACTCCTTCCTGTATGGCAGGATCATTGTCCGGTATCCATATTTTTCTTTGCCTGAGATCAGCCACTGTGCTTATGGGCTGCGCTGACATGATATAGGCGAATCCGCCCTCTGCCAGTCCAAAGGTGACAAATCCCCCTTTTTCCAATCCTTCGGTGATCATTGCGTCCATATGCTGCCGCACATAATCAACCTCCTCAAAGGATTTGAATTTCAGGGGAAGACCATATATCTGGTTTTCAGGAAAAACATCGGCAAGACTTCCCGATACAAGTGCACCGCCCTGCAACTGGCCGATACGGATTTTCTGCAGTACGGCTCTGTCATCTCCCATGACTCCGCCCGGATAATACCGGATATTTACACGGCCGGACGTGCGTTTTTCAATTTCATCCGCGCCCTGCCGCATTTTTTCCATCCAGACGGAACCGTCAGGGGAAAGGGTGGCAATTTTCAGACGGATCGCGCCGGCAGTTGAGGCTGTCCCGATCATCAGGCATAAAACCGTGCATAAAATGGCAACAGTCCGCATACGCATTTTCATTCTCCTGTTTAACAGGCACAGGCAGGATACCTGTGCGTCTTTAAGTAAGGTTCCATAAATTTTCAGGCATAAAATTTTCAGAAAAACCGGATTTTTCGGAAAAATCCGGTTTTTTGAGTACACGAAAACTTTTCTTTGCCTGCTTATTTTGATATTTCAGAAAAAATTGCATACACCGGAAAGACTAAAAATAGTCATCCGCGTTTTCCAGAAGTTCTTTGGCCTGGTCCCTGGCCAGGGTATTGATCAGGGTATATCCCTCAGTTTCAGGACTGGCATTGACAACAGTGCGCAAAAGACGGTCATGAAGTTCCCGGTCAAAGACAATCCGCGCGTACTGCCTGGCATAGTTTACCATGATCATGAAATTTTTCCCCCCGGAAATCTCCATTGCCCTTTCAAAATGCCCGCGTCCCTCTTCAGGTTTTCCTCCCAGAGCAGGCGGAATCAGGGTGGACAGAATTCCCAGATACAGATGCGCAGCTCCGTCCTGATATGTTTCATCCAGATCGGCAACCCGCTGCATCAGAATTTCTACGCGCGCTATGTCAGCCACAGCATTCCAGTCTTCCTTTCTGGTCTGTATCCATCCTGCCCAGGCACTGCCCAGGGTGAACAGAAAAGGCACATCCTTTTTGTCTGTATTCTGAACAGAAGCTGTGAAAGCAGCAAAATCTGTTTTCCGGAGTCCGCAGACACCTGAACCCGAGCATAAGGCGCGAAAGGCATAATCAAGTGCTTTTTCTGTAAGTTTTCCGGCTCTTTCCCTGTCTTCCACATACATGTCCGTATAAGCCGTGTAAAGATTGGCAGCAGCCCGGAGCAGGTCTTCATTTTCCGGATCATCCCGGAGAAGTCCGTCAATCATGAGCAGATAGGCCGGGCCTCCGGTTCTCACGGTTTCCAGATCATTATTGTTGACAACCGCGCTGGAAAGGTTTTCAGCAAGTTTTCCGCTTACGGATGAAACACATCCGAAAAGGAAAAAGGTCAGTGCCGCAGTACAAATCCGGCAGGAAAAATGCCAAAATCTTCTGACAGCGGGACTGTCCGGCCGGTGAATAAAAAGAAATGACAAAATAACAGATCTCCTTTGAAAGAATTTATGTTTGTGTTTTCAATGTGTCACGGAAAATATTGAAATTCAGCAGATCAGAAAATCACCCCTGAAAGGTTCACGCGGGGGAAGCGCGTGAAACATTCCCCTTATCCCCTTCAAAGGGAGAAGTTCTGTTTTCAGTATGCTGAACTTCTCTTTATCAGAAACATTATCCGGATGACAATAGGAAAAAGACTTTCAACTGTCAAGATCAAACCCGCATTTCCGGAAAACCGGGAGCCTGATTCAGGTCAGTCCTTCATTATTATATTGCATCCGCAGGGAATTCAGTTTATATGAAAGTTCTGTCAATACATGAATTTGTGAGCGTAAACACCAAAGCCAGGCAAGGTTTCATAAATTTTCGGGCATAAAATTTTCAGAAAAACCGGATTTTTCGGAAAAATCCGGTTTTTTGAATACACGGAAATTTTTGTTTGCCTGCTTATGTCCGGCAGGCATTCCTGACCAGGGAGGAAAATATGATAGTCGGTATATTAAAGGAAATCAAGGCAGCGGAAAACCGTGTGTCCATGACGCCCGCAGGCGCGGAAGTGATGAAGCAGAACGGCCATACTGTTCTGGTGGAAAAAGCTGCGGGAACAGCCAGCGGTTTTGAGGATCAGGCATATGCCAAAGCCGGTGCTGAAATCGTGAACACACCAAAGGAGATATATGACCGTGCTGATATGGTCATGCATGTCAAAGAGCCGCTTTCTTCTGAATACGCTCTGATCCGCAAAGGGCAGATCATTTTTACCTATCTCCATCTCGCGGCCGCAGAGGAACTGACCCATGTTCTGGTCAAAAGCATGGCTGTGGGCATTGCCTATGAAACCATACAGAAGGCTGACGGAACTCTTCCTCTCCTGACACCCATGAGCGAGGTGGCAGGCAGAATGGCAATTCAGGAAGGGGCAAAATATCTGGAAATGCCCCAGGGCGGCAGCGGAATTCTGCTGGGAGGCGTGCCAGGGGTGGCCCCCGGAAAGGTGGTAATAATCGGCGGAGGTGTGGTGGGAACCAATGCCGCAAAAATCGCCTGCGGTATCGGGGCCAGGGTGTATATTCTGGATGTGAATCTGGATCGGCTCCGCTATCTCAGTGATATTCTGCCCGGTAACTGCTGCACCCTTATGTCCTGTCCGGCAAATATCCGGGATCTGATTCAGCGGGCCGATCTTATTATCGGCGCTGTCCTGATTCCCGGAGCCAAAGCACCCAAACTGATTACAAAGGATATGCTCAAATATATCCGTAAGGGAACCGTGATGGTGGATGTGTCCATTGACCAGGGCGGATGTTTTGAGACCTCCAGACCCACCACCCATGCAAATCCGGTATATACGGTCGATGGCGTGATCCATTACTGTGTTGCCAACATGCCCGGAGCTGTTCCCCGGACTTCCACAATGGCCCTGACCAATGCCACCCTTCCCTATGCCCTGCAGATTGCAAACATGGGCTGGAAAAATGCCATGTCAGAGAATGCGGAAATCCGGAAAGGAGCCAATGTCGTTGATGGCCGGATAACCTGCAAAGGCGTGGCAGATGCCTTTGGTCTGGAATATTCGGATATTGACAAACTTATCTGATTGAATTAAAAATGTTATGCACTGCTGTCATACCGGGGAATCCGGAGCATCCCTAAATATAGTGCATCATTTCACTTAAAATTGCAGGTCGGATTAGCGGCAGCGTAATCCGACAACTTATACCAATTCTCCATTGATTTGATACAATATTTATTGTCAGTTTTTCCCCGGTTCCGGCTTTGCAAAAAACCGCTCCGCTCAATTTTTGCACTCCTCCGGATTATATAAAAGCAATGGCGAACCGGTATTATACCAATTCGCTATTGAATTTATACAATAAGGTGAGTTATTTCCTCTGTGTTCTCTGTGGTTTTTTCTCTCTGTGTCCTCTGTGGGAAACCGAATCATAAGTATATTTTCAATGGAGAATTGGTATTAGGCCGTTTCCAGAAAGGAATATCCCGGAAAAGCAGCATAAGCTTCCAGCCTGTGCCTGAACTGAAATGGGATATTTATTTTCAGAAATCACCTTAAATGCAAATGCCGATGGGGCAGAGGTTTGCAGAACCATAAGTGAATTCAGACATTCAGCAGATCGAAAATTTTCTTAATTCCCTTCTCCTCCGGCGGGAGAGACTCGGAGTGATGGGGATAACTATCTGATTTTTCACACCCACACCGTACCTCCCCCATTGAGGGGAGGGAGTTTTCGTTCTGCTGAAATTCAAAAAAAGGAGGTGAAAGATGAGACTTGCAGATGCGGATCGGATTGATGTTCTGGAATTCCGGAGCGATATACTGGAGGATGCCCTTGCCCGGTTTATGGAGACCACCGAGACATTTATCCGGGAATCAAGGGAATCACGGGAACGGAGCGAAAAATCTGACAGGGAGTTCCGGGAATGGATGGAAAAATCCGACAGGGAAACAAAGGCTCAGCGGGAAGAAAGTGAGAAGGCAGACAGAGAACTGCAGGAAAGAATAAACAAAGCCGACAGGGAACTGAGAAGGGAACTGGACAGAAATGAGAAGGAGCTGAGAAGGGAACTGGAAAAAAGTGAAAAGGATCTGAGAAGGGAACTGAACAGAAGTCGCGGGGAACTGATCAACAAACTGGGAATGCTGGCAGAAGATATTGTGGTTCCTGGCCTTCCGGGAATTGCACGGCAGTATTTCGGGGTTCCGGATCTGGATTTTCTTACCGTGCGGGCCCGGAAAAAAAGTTCATCCGATCCTTCCCGCATAAGGGAATTTGACGGCATAGCGGTTTCAGAAAAATATTTTTTTGTCAATGAGACCAAATCCAACCCAAAACCCGAATACGCAGCGGAATTTGCGGAAAGTATTGGGGAGATTTGGGATTTTTTTCCGGAATATGCAGACAGAAAACTGATTCCGGTTTTTTCTTCCCTGTACATTCCTGCGGAAGTGGTTAAATATCTTTCCCTTCACCGCGTGTATGCCATGGGAATGAAGGATGACAGCATGGATCTGCTGAATTTTGAGGAAGTGGAAAAAACTTGACAGCATAAATTGCTCCTTGACAAAAGCAGCCATATCTGATTATATTTATTGCATATGGCAAAATTTATGAAAACAGCCCGGTTGCAGTTGAGTTTATGACCTGACTGAAAGGGAGAAACAGGAGATTGGGAGAGGGGTTTTTAAATAAGGCAAAAGAAAATCTGAAAATTGCACAACTGAGCCTGGAACATGAGTGTTACAACGCATGTGCAAACCGTGCCTATTATGCGGCATTTCAGGCGGCTGTTGCTGCTCTTGCCGATAAAGGCATTAAAAGTGAAAAAAATGAACATGCCTGGGTTCAGTCCGAATTTTGCCTCAGACTGATAAAAAGACAGAAAGTGTATCCTGCCAAATGTAAGGCATATCTTTTGGACATGCAGTTTATAAGAAACATCGCTGATTATTCGGAAGAAAATATCGGAAAAAAAGTCGCCGCAGAACAGCTTTCACAGGCAGCAGAACTGATTCGCATGATTGAAAAGGAAATGGGCAGATGAGAATAAACACCAGACAGCATGAGATTATACAGGGACTTATAGAATCCCTGAAAGAGAATTTTCCTGAAGTCAGATTTGTTGATATAACGGAAAGTCCTGAAAATCCCAATGATTTATGGATTAATGTGACAAAAGTGAAAAATGAGGACAGATTCATCGAACTGATAAAATATTTTGCTGAAAAATGCACAGATATTCTGCTGGATTACGGGTATCATATTTCTGTGATGCCGATAAGATAATTCTTCATCCTGCTGAAGACATATTCAAGTCAGTCAGATTGGGCTGATTTTAAGGCCGAAAATTTATGGAACCGTACTTATATGAATGATTTTATTATAACCATACCCGGCATTGCCGCAGGGCTGTTAAGTTCTCATTCCCCTCCTGAGAGCAGGGCTGTTAAGTTCTTTAAAAAATCCCCTCTTGAGAGGGGCAGGGGT
>CAZHPS010000005.1:0-41118 GCA_964534335.1 uncultured Desulfobacterales bacterium | reverse complement strand
TAATCTACAAATTTTGTGGTTTTTCAAAATTCTATTATTCAAACACCCTCTAAGACAGATCATTGAAATCCGTAGGTTTTGAATCTGTGTTTTGTTTCAATCCTTGTTTTAATGGAAGAGGCGTTAAGACTGCTGCATACCCTGTTTGACCCGGCATACCGAAACGGTTTCAATCCTTGTTTTAATGGAAGAGGCGTTAAGACCTGAAGATGGCCGCACTATCGTTTATCGGGCTTTGAGTTTCAATCCTTGTTTTAATGGAAGAGGCGTTAAGACAAAAAAAAGTTTAAAAAGTTGTTCCGGTTTTCCGGTGTTTCAATCCTTGTTTTAATGGAAGAGGCGTTAAGACATATTTATACAGATTCTTTTGCTAATTCTTTGACAGAGTTTCAATCCTTGTTTTAATGGAAGAGGCGTTAAGACATTCATTGTCTGTCTGGTTCTGTTACATATTACGAGTTTCAATCCTTGTTTTAATGGAAGAGGCGTTAAGACCAGTTTGGATTGATGATTTGTCAAATGCCAAATGTGCGTTTCAATCCTTGTTTTAATGGAAGAGGCGTTAAGACATCATATATACAATAGCTCTCGGCATTGCACAAACGATGTTTCAATCCTTGTTTTAATGGAAGAGGCGTTAAGACACATTTTTGTAAGATGTTACATTTTTGTAATAAACGTTTCAATCCTTGTTTTAATGGAAGAGGCGTTAAGACTCCACACAGATTTAAAAACTCTTCTCTGCATGGGTTTAGTTTCAATCCTTGTTTTAATGGAAGAGGCGTTAAGACGACAACAGTTATCAATGTCAATTCTGCAACTGCAACGTTTCAATCCTTGTTTTAATGGAAGAGGCGTTAAGACAAATGGGCATCCGTATCTTCCGGAGTATGTTTTTTAGTTTCAATCCTTGTTTTAATGGAAGAGGCGTTAAGACAGGGATTTTTTTTGTCCTTTTTTAAAATGTTCTACGTGTTTCAATCCTTGTTTTAATGGAAGAGGCGTTAAGACTTTTTGATGAAGACTGCCTGACTGCCCTTAACAATGTGTTTCAATCCTTGTTTTAATGGAAGAGGCGTTAAGACAATTTATACCGCCGTGAACACGGTTTTTCTGTCCTGGAGTTTCAATCCTTGTTTTAATGGAAGAGGCGTTAAGACAATATCCTGATTTTCTGGATAATCCTGACAATTTCCCGTTTCAATCCTTGTTTTAATGGAAGAGGCGTTAAGACTTACCGCCTGAAAAACCTCGTTACTTCAGAATTACCGGTTTCAATCCTTGTTTTAATGGAAGAGGCGTTAAGACTTCTCTCAATCGCATTTCGCACATTCAAATCCTGAGCGTTTCAATCCTTGTTTTAATGGAAGAGGCGTTAAGACGCAAGATGCCACCCCTTGCCATGCCCCATTTTTTAAGTTTCAATCCTTGTTTTAATGGAAGAGGCGTTAAGACTATGGTGCTTTCACTGTCTGCTGCCATTGCCCGTCATGTTTCAATCCTTGTTTTAATGGAAGAGGCGTTAAGACGGATGCTCTGCGTCCTATGACGTGGCAACCGGAGAAAAGTTTCAATCCTTGTTTTAATGGAAGAGGCGTTAAGACTTGACAAGAAAAATCAGGATGTTGCTAAGCATTACCCGTTTCAATCCTTGTTTTAATGGAAGAGGCGTTAAGACTTTGTGTTCATGCCAAAAACAAAAGGCATTCCCATTGCGTTTCAATCCTTGTTTTAATGGAAGAGGCGTTAAGACTGAAATCCATACCACAAGATATAGACTTCAGGAAAGGTTTCAATCCTTGTTTTAATGGAAGAGGCGTTAAGACGGAGATAATCAGACAGATTGGTTGAGCATTCCACCCGTTTCAATCCTTGTTTTAATGGAAGAGGCGTTAAGACGGTCGGCAGAGGTGTCTGTCCCTTCTGATCAAAGCGTTTCAATCCTTGTTTTAATGGAAGAGGCGTTAAGACCCTGAAATCCATACCACAGGTATAAACTTCAGGAAAGGTTTCAATCCTTGTTTTAATGGAAGAGGCGTTAAGACTGAAATTTATAAACTCTTGAAAACAGAAGAGTTTTTCGTTTCAATCCTTGTTTTAATGGAAGAGGCGTTAAGACCTCAATTTCTCTGCCTGAAAACATAAGACAACTTGGTTTCAATCCTTGTTTTAATGGAAGAGGCGTTAAGACAAACGGTTATGTATGAGTCTGAAATTATTTCCATTTCGTTTCAATCCTTGTTTTAATGGAAGAGGCGTTAAGACCGTTTAAGAATTTGTGTACAGACTGGCTGTGTTTCCCGTTTCAATCCTTGTTTTAATGGAAGAGGCGTTAAGACAGATAGTTCTTAAAACAGCTCAAAGCGGAAAAAAGAGTTTCAATCCTTGTTTTAATGGAAGAGGCGTTAAGACAATTTGGCAACAGCGGTAATGGAAAAAAGAGGATGTTTCAATCCTTGTTTTAATGGAAGAGGCGTTAAGACACCTTTTCAGAACATTTGTTAAAAAAGATTTATTGGAGTTTCAATCCTTGTTTTAATGGAAGAGGCGTTAAGACCAAATACGCAGGGTTCCAGGTGCCTCTGCCGTGGCCGTTTCAATCCTTGTTTTAATGGAAGAGGCGTTAAGACGAAAATCCTGAAATCATTCATGATCCGGAATTTCGTTTCAATCCTTGTTTTAATGGAAGAGGCGTTAAGACACAATGTGGATAAAAGAGTTTCTGATTTCTATCAGCGTTTCAATCCTTGTTTTAATGGAAGAGGCGTTAAGACATGATTATGCCGTTGTTTCAAAACCGAATCATTGTTCGTTTCAATCCTTGTTTTAATGGAAGAGGCGTTAAGACAACCACAGATTCAGGTCAGCCACTTTTCCCCCCTTTCGTTTCAATCCTTGTTTTAATGGAAGAGGCGTTAAGACGTTACATATTTTGGCTGGTTCCGTTTCCTATTATGACAGGTTTCAATCCTTGTTTTAATGGAAGAGGCGTTAAGACATAACGAAAGGGATTGATCACAAATTGTTCTACGTGTTTCAATCCTTGTTTTAATGGAAGAGGCGTTAAGACTTGTTCCACGTGGAACATTACATTTTTGTAACATCTTAGTTTCAATCCTTGTTTTAATGGAAGAGGCGTTAAGACTGGCATTGCTCAGGCATTCTTCCCGGTTGGCTTCAAGTTTCAATCCTTGTTTTAATGGAAGAGGCGTTAAGACATGCAAAAACGGTTTCAATATGCGACTGCATGGCATGTTTCAATCCTTGTTTTAATGGAAGAGGCGTTAAGACACAGTCCGGGCTGGAACGCCTTGTGCAGAATGTTTCGTTTCAATCCTTGTTTTAATGGAAGAGGCGTTAAGACTATATCGGGCTTGTCAAAGGTCTGTTTTCTTCCATTTGTTTCAATCCTTGTTTTAATGGAAGAGGCGTTAAGACGACAATCACCCGGCTCTGCCAGGGTTCCTTGTTCCGGGTTTCAATCCTTGTTTTAATGGAAGAGGCGTTAAGACGAATTCATTTTTTTTGACGGTGAATCAGACAGAATAGTTTCAATCCTTGTTTTAATGGAAGAGGCGTTAAGACACCGGAAAACGATACCAATTTTTTAAAAAAAATTTAGTTTCAATCCTTGTTTTAATGGAAGAGGCGTTAAGACCAAAGACATTCCGCAATACATCATCACCATTTGCAGGTTTCAATCCTTGTTTTAATGGAAGAGGCGTTAAGACATTTTCTTTACCATTGTCTTTTCTCCTTGATTTGGGTGGTTTCAATCCTTGTTTTAATGGAAGAGGCGTTAAGACGAAATGAAATGAATAGAAATAACCTGGCAGATGCGTGTTTCAATCCTTGTTTTAATGGAAGAGGCGTTAAGACCAGGAATTATGCGTTAAGTGCCTGAAAAAACTTCAGTTTCAATCCTTGTTTTAATGGAAGAGGCGTTAAGACTAAAATTTCAGTTAAATATGTAGAGAAAATTTTGACGTTTCAATCCTTGTTTTAATGGAAGAGGCGTTAAGACATGTTACGATTGAGAAATCGTATTCCCTTGATAAAATGTTTCAATCCTTGTTTTAATGGAAGAGGCGTTAAGACGGAAGTTTGTTCAGTACCTCGTTGACCCGGAAGCTGGTTTCAATCCTTGTTTTAATGGAAGAGGCGTTAAGACTTAGGAAAATAGCGCATGATAGGTATTCGGATGCTCTGTTTCAATCCTTGTTTTAATGGAAGAGGCGTTAAGACGATCTGAACTCATGGTTTTCTCCTCATCCGGTATGGTTTCAATCCTTGTTTTAATGGAAGAGGCGTTAAGACTTGATGATTTCAGTAACACTAAAACTGCGGAAACATGTTTCAATCCTTGTTTTAATGGAAGAGGCGTTAAGACTGCTGGCCCGGTAAACCCTTTTTGGTAAGGGAATCCGGTTTCAATCCTTGTTTTAATGGAAGAGGCGTTAAGACTTTTTGCAAATAACCATACTGCATGTGTCCGTGTCGTTTCAATCCTTGTTTTAATGGAAGAGGCGTTAAGACGGCATGACAGAAGCGGAGTTTCGGAAATGGATAGAGTTTCAATCCTTGTTTTAATGGAAGAGGCGTTAAGACATTTTGATTTTATCATCACTGCCTTTGCGCTGAGTCGTTTCAATCCTTGTTTTAATGGAAGAGGCGTTAAGACGGTTCCGCTTCGACATCTTCCGCATCATAATAGGTGACGTTTCAATCCTTGTTTTAATGGAAGAGGCGTTAAGACTTTATGCAAACATTTCAGACATTTGACACATAAAGACGTTTCAATCCTTGTTTTAATGGAAGAGGCGTTAAGACCGCTTTGCTTTGTCAACTGCATAATCCTGCATTTTTCGTTTCAATCCTTGTTTTAATGGAAGAGGCGTTAAGACTATTGGCAATGGTTATGGCACTGGCTCTGCTGACTGGGTTTCAATCCTTGTTTTAATGGAAGAGGCGTTAAGACGTTGCCCTGCTGGAAACGCAGGTGAAGCAGATTATTCGGTTTCAATCCTTGTTTTAATGGAAGAGGCGTTAAGACCAATTTGCGGAAACTGGTCAATGCCAAAAAGAGAAGTTTCAATCCTTGTTTTAATGGAAGAGGCGTTAAGACGGTGTCAGTTCAATCTGTTTCATGATGCTCCTTCCTAGTTTCAATCCTTGTTTTAATGGAAGAGGCGTTAAGACCCTACTGTTTGAAGTTCGATCCCTGTAATGAGGGATTGTTTCAATCCTTGTTTTAATGGAAGAGGCGTTAAGACCCTGCCCGGAATGCCGCAGCCGCCTCAGTCACTCCGGGTTTCAATCCTTGTTTTAATGGAAGAGGCGTTAAGACCCCCTCTCTCCCACAATGGAAATCATACTGCCGGAGGGTTTCAATCCTTGTTTTAATGGAAGAGGCGTTAAGACCATATTAGGAGCGGAACATGGTAGAGGGAACCTTTTGTTTCAATCCTTGTTTTAATGGAAGAGGCGTTAAGACGCGGTATGCTGATGGGAAATCTGCTGTTTTTGCAAGGTTTCAATCCTTGTTTTAATGGAAGAGGCGTTAAGACCCTGTGAAAATATCTTTGACACTCATCCACGACAATTAGTTTCAATCCTTGTTTTAATGGAAGAGGCGTTAAGACCTCATTGCCCTTTTGCCTCCCGGAATCCGAAACATAGGTTTCAATCCTTGTTTTAATGGAAGAGGCGTTAAGACCCCATCGACAGAATCTTTAACAATTCCGGAACCTTTATGTTTCAATCCTTGTTTTAATGGAAGAGGCGTTAAGACCTTGGTTGGGATTTAACGAGCGTTGAGTCTATACTTAGTTTCAATCCTTGTTTTAATGGAAGAGGCGTTAAGACCTGTTTCAGCGCAATCTGGAACTTCCCCTGAAAAATCAGTTTCAATCCTTGTTTTAATGGAAGAGGCGTTAAGACTACTGAAATGACAACGGGTGATATAGCGAAAAAATGGTTTCAATCCTTGTTTTAATGGAAGAGGCGTTAAGACCCCTGAAAAGGTTCTGAACCGTTCAGAAGGGTTCGGGTTTCAATCCTTGTTTTAATGGAAGAGGCGTTAAGACCCGGCAAACAGAAAGGATTGAAACATGCAGGTATATTAGTTTCAATCCTTGTTTTAATGGAAGAGGCGTTAAGACTTGCCCTGTGCTGTATAATCAGCACACCATACACCCGTTTCAATCCTTGTTTTAATGGAAGAGGCGTTAAGACCTTTGTATGAATAGACAGAACAGTATAGCGGTCTGCGTTTCAATCCTTGTTTTAATGGAAGAGGCGTTAAGACCCAGATCGAAAACGAACTCCAGCTTATGGAATTCATGTTTCAATCCTTGTTTTAATGGAAGAGGCGTTAAGACCGGATTATCTGTCTAAGATAGAAAAGGTCACTGAGCCGGTTTCAATCCTTGTTTTAATGGAAGAGGCGTTAAGACTGGCAGTTTAATCACATCGGCAGACTTTGAAAAAAGTTTCAATCCTTGTTTTAATGGAAGAGGCGTTAAGACCTTGATACCTGATAATATAATCCATAATATTATATCTGTGTTTCAATCCTTGTTTTAATGGAAGAGGCGTTAAGACTGACTTCCTGAAATTCAATAAGCCCGTCCGGTTTGTGTTTCAATCCTTGTTTTAATGGAAGAGGCGTTAAGACCTAACACAGGACAGAAGACTTGACAGGGTTTCAATAGGTTTCAATCCTTGTTTTAATGGAAGAGGCGTTAAGACCACATTTTTGAAAAGGCGTGAAACATGCGTATAACCTTGTTTCAATCCTTGTTTTAATGGAAGAGGCGTTAAGACCAAAATGTTTGATGCGCATAATAGGAACATGCTGAGCCGTTTCAATCCTTGTTTTAATGGAAGAGGCGTTAAGACCGCAGCAAACAGGAGAAAGCAATGGAAAATCAGATTGGTTTCAATCCTTGTTTTAATGGAAGAGGCGTTAAGACCGAATTGAAACGATTCCTGCGGAGTTGTTTCAGTGTGGTTTCAATCCTTGTTTTAATGGAAGAGGCGTTAAGACCAGTCAGGCACTTCCGGCATTTAAGATCATTCCTGACAAGTTTCAATCCTTGTTTTAATGGAAGAGGCGTTAAGACCCACGGTTCCCTGGGATGAGGCTGGCCGTTCTGTGGAGTTTCAATCCTTGTTTTAATGGAAGAGGCGTTAAGACCTAAGACCCTGCTCACGCAGGTCATACCCGTCCAGAAAATTACTGGTTTCAATCCTTGTTTTAATGGAAGAGGCGTTAAGACCAATACGGATAAAGGAAGGCCGGGACGGCCTCTATTAGTTTCAATCCTTGTTTTAATGGAAGAGGCGTTAAGACCAATCATTGACATGCCGGGTTATACCGGTTTTGACGAGTTTCAATCCTTGTTTTAATGGAAGAGGCGTTAAGACCTTCTTGACATAATATCATATAGGAGTTTTAAATTTATGTTTCAATCCTTGTTTTAATGGAAGAGGCGTTAAGACCTGCTGACCGAACCTTACGGGGACGGCACTGTTTTCAAGTTTCAATCCTTGTTTTAATGGAAGAGGCGTTAAGACAGGAGTATCCGAATCATTACAGCCCCTGGCTGCATGTTTCAATCCTTGTTTTAATGGAAGAGGCGTTAAGACCCCGGCAAAGTCCCTTTGCATAATGCAGTCTATCAGGAGTTTCAATCCTTGTTTTAATGGAAGAGGCGTTAAGACCTCAATGCGATTGTCTGTTTTGTCACCGTTTATATGAGTTTCAATCCTTGTTTTAATGGAAGAGGCGTTAAGACCCCTGTTTTCAGATAAAGCTCAATTGCCTTTCTGAACAGTTTCAATCCTTGTTTTAATGGAAGAGGCGTTAAGACCGCCGCTGTTTTTGCAGCGTCATACGCGGATGTCAGGTTTCAATCCTTGTTTTAATGGAAGAGGCGTTAAGACCCTTATATTGCATGATGATGTCTATTCCGCATATTTTCGTTTCAATCCTTGTTTTAATGGAAGAGGCGTTAAGACCTATGTGTTACGATCAAGCAAGTTGATTTGTTCTGTCATGTTTCAATCCTTGTTTTAATGGAAGAGGCGTTAAGACGAAAAACAGTGGTTTAATCACGGTTATTTCATTGCGTTTCAATCCTTGTTTTAATGGAAGAGGCGTTAAGACCTTTTTTGGGGGATTTGTAGGCGGTTTCCTGTTTGCTGGTTTCAATCCTTGTTTTAATGGAAGAGGCGTTAAGACCAAAACAAAAACAAACCTAAGGGAAAGGAACGAAACAGTTTCAATCCTTGTTTTAATGGAAGAGGCGTTAAGACCTTGTGTAAAAAACCGCCGGGCGCAGCACTGGCCCGGGTTTCAATCCTTGTTTTAATGGAAGAGGCGTTAAGACCATCAATTTGGATTGAGTGTTTTCCCCTGTCCTGACATGTTTCAATCCTTGTTTTAATGGAAGAGGCGTTAAGACGGTTTTTGGTCATCCGGTTTGAGTTAGAGCCGGTTTGTTTCAATCCTTGTTTTAATGGAAGAGGCGTTAAGACCTGGATACGGAAAACACGGCCCTTCATGATCTTGTTCAGTTTCAATCCTTGTTTTAATGGAAGAGGCGTTAAGACTGTAATGGCAAAGACCGCCCCGACCATAACATCATTGTTTCAATCCTTGTTTTAATGGAAGAGGCGTTAAGACCCACTAATAGCCGCGCTTTGGGATGCATCCTTAATCGGTTTCAATCCTTGTTTTAATGGAAGAGGCGTTAAGACCAACTTCCTATCTGCACAGACTTGATCCCCATAATATGTTTCAATCCTTGTTTTAATGGAAGAGGCGTTAAGACCTATGACGATCCTCTGTGATGAGGCCGTGGGGATTGAGTTTCAATCCTTGTTTTAATGGAAGAGGCGTTAAGACCCAGGAATGACCGGTCTGCCGGTGTTCAGATGCCTGAGTTTCAATCCTTGTTTTAATGGAAGAGGCGTTAAGACCCACTCAGAAGCCAAAGGCCGTTATCCGAAAACTCATGTTTCAATCCTTGTTTTAATGGAAGAGGCGTTAAGACCTTTGCAGAACCGGTGTCAGTTTTCCGTCCGCAATATTGTTTCAATCCTTGTTTTAATGGAAGAGGCGTTAAGACATGTAAAAAACTTTGCAGCCGGATGCAGGAATTGTCGTTTCAATCCTTGTTTTAATGGAAGAGGCGTTAAGACCTCGGACGTCGCGGAAAAAAGGTTGTCTTTTCCTATGAGTTTCAATCCTTGTTTTAATGGAAGAGGCGTTAAGACCGTCATTGTGGCCGGACACGTCAACGCCTAATGACCCGTTTCAATCCTTGTTTTAATGGAAGAGGCGTTAAGACCTATTATAGCGGCTTTTATTCTGCTGTCCTGTGCTGATAGTTTCAATCCTTGTTTTAATGGAAGAGGCGTTAAGACAGAAAATGACAGAAATTACAGATGAAATTGACTCTGGTTTCAATCCTTGTTTTAATGGAAGAGGCGTTAAGACCCCTGACAAATCAAAAGTATAATCAGCACACCACGCCGTTTCAATCCTTGTTTTAATGGAAGAGGCGTTAAGACCTAATCCACAAAAAAAAGAAGAAATACATATACATAAGTTTCAATCCTTGTTTTAATGGAAGAGGCGTTAAGACCCTGAACATTATGTTTTTTCCCAAAAGATAAAGTCCGGTTTCAATCCTTGTTTTAATGGAAGAGGCGTTAAGACTGTAAAAGCGAATTATCCGATATTGTTAAAATTTATGTTTCAATCCTTGTTTTAATGGAAGTGGTGTTAAGACAGGGACGGACGGACAGCATACCTGATATACCGTTAAGGTTTCAATCCTTGTTTTAATGGAAGTGGTGTTAAGACAATCAGGATAAATGGCATGGTCTCCGGCGTGTACTCGTTTCAATCCTTGTTTTAATGGAAGTGGTGTTAAGACTGACAGGGATTTGGCTGAGTTGTACGAGACAGAGAGTTTCAATCCTTGTTTTAATGGAAGTGGTGTTAAGACACTGGCTTGGTCAGACTGATGAAGCTCCCCGTACAGGAGTTTCAATCCTTGTTTTAATGGAAGTGGTGTTAAGACATTCATGCCTCTTTTTCCAGCGGCACATCTTCTTTTTGTTTCAATCCTTGTTTTAATGGAAGTGGTGTTAAGACAAAACCTCATCACCTGCATAGGCAACAGACAGATTGTTTCAATCCTTGTTTTAATGGAAGTGGTGTTAAGACCAAACGATTCAAACAGCTTTGAAAAATCCAGCTTTTGTTTCAATCCTTGTTTTAATGGAAGTGGTGTTAAGACCGCATGTTGGGGAAATTCAGGACAATGTAACGGTTTGTTTCAATCCTTGTTTTAATGGAAGTGGTGTTAAGACTCCCAGACTGCCATAATTTTCTCCTACCGCCTGTTTGGTTTCAATCCTTGTTTTAATGGAAGTGGTGTTAAGACTCAGACTTTCCGCGTGGAACAAGTCTTTTTTTGTGTGTTTCAATCCTTGTTTTAATGGAAGTGGTGTTAAGACAGTCTGTACAGGCATTTTGTGCTGTCATATCCATTGTGTTTCAATCCTTGTTTTAATGGAAGTGGTGTTAAGACTTTTACAAGGGTGAAAAACCTGTTGTGAACATTGCTGGTTTCAATCCTTGTTTTAATGGAAGTGGTGTTAAGACCCTGTCAGACCGATCCCGGGGTTCACACCGGCACTGGGTTTCAATCCTTGTTTTAATGGAAGTGGTGTTAAGACATCAGTAAATTTTCGCATAGTAGCCGCTGTTTTGTGTTTCAATCCTTGTTTTAATGGAAGTGGTGTTAAGACGGTTATCATTGCGGCCATCATACCGATCTGAAAACAGGTTTCAATCCTTGTTTTAATGGAAGTGGTGTTAAGACCCCTGAAATACACACCACGCCGCCATTGTAATTGTGTTTCAATCCTTGTTTTAATGGAAGTGGTGTTAAGACTCCCTGAAATACACACCACGCCGCCATTGTAATTGTGTTTCAATCCTTGTTTTAATGGAAGTGGTGTTAAGACTGATATAAAAAACAGGAGAAAAAGACAATGGCAAGTTTCAATCCTTGTTTTAATGGAAGTGGTGTTAAGACCGAAAGGAGAAATAGATGAATGATCTTATATGTTTGAGTTTCAATCCTTGTTTTAATGGAAGTGGTGTTAAGACCCTTATGCAGAATTCTATATAGAATATCCATCATCATGTTTCAATCCTTGTTTTAATGGAAGTGGTGTTAAGACACTTTATAGAATCAAAGGCGTCCATTGCCTTAGTCTGGTTTCAATCCTTGTTTTAATGGAAGTGGTGTTAAGACGAAAGGAGAAATGATTATGGATAAATTTTGTTATAAGTTTCAATCCTTGTTTTAATGGAAGTGGTGTTAAGACGCGGAGCGGCAGTCTGGGCTTCAGCATGAAAGGAATATGTTTCAATCCTTGTTTTAATGGAAGTGGTGTTAAGACTTCCCTGAAAAACGATGTCAATGCTGTGGGATATGTTGTTTCAATCCTTGTTTTAATGGAAGTGGTGTTAAGACCTTCAATGGCAGGAGCAGAAATCAGCAATTCACGCCGTTTCAATCCTTGTTTTAATGGAAGTGGTGTTAAGACACTCAGGGCAGAAATTGAAATCTATAATGTCAAGATGTTTCAATCCTTGTTTTAATGGAAGTGGTGTTAAGACTCCCTATGGACGGCCCGCTCGCGGTAGAAATGATATTGTTTCAATCCTTGTTTTAATGGAAGTGGTGTTAAGACAATCAGTAAATTTTCGCATAGTAGCCGCTGTTTTGTGTTTCAATCCTTGTTTTAATGGAAGTGGTGTTAAGACGATTGTGATTTTGTAGTTTTTCAGGCCGTGTGCTTTGTTTCAATCCTTGTTTTAATGGAAGTGGTGTTAAGACGGCCGTGATTCTGTGTGAAACGCCGTGAATCCGATTGTTTCAATCCTTGTTTTAATGGAAGTGGTGTTAAGACGATACCGCTCCAATATCCCTGACAGGGTATTTTTGGTTTCAATCCTTGTTTTAATGGAAGTGGTGTTAAGACTTCAGGAGTTGGATCATTTGATATTCCTTATATGCGTTTCAATCCTTGTTTTAATGGAAGTGGTGTTAAGACCAGCAACAGCCTCACCAACCGCAGATGTGCATTTTGGTTTCAATCCTTGTTTTAATGGAAGTGGTGTTAAGACCCCGGATGTCATCAGGACGGAGGCCGAACATGTGATGTTTCAATCCTTGTTTTAATGGAAGTGGTGTTAAGACAGTCTGGAACCTTCCGCTGCAGTTTTGGGAATCCCGTTTCAATCCTTGTTTTAATGGAAGTGGTGTTAAGACCGGCGGCGGGAGATACTACACTCTCGCCGATGTCTGTGTTTCAATCCTTGTTTTAATGGAAGTGGTGTTAAGACATGATCCTGAAACCTGCAAACAGACATGTAAAACCTGGTTTCAATCCTTGTTTTAATGGAAGTGGTGTTAAGACGCAATACCGTCTCCGAATTCGTTATATCGCATACCGTGTTTCAATCCTTGTTTTAATGGAAGTGGTGTTAAGACCGAAGTGATAACATCTGAAAGCGGAGTGACTGTGCCGTGTTTCAATCCTTGTTTTAATGGAAGTGGTGTTAAGACAAGATGAAATTTTCAGACGGTTGTCTGAATTTCTGGTTTCAATCCTTGTTTTAATGGAAGTGGTGTTAAGACAGATTTTCACAGGCAATTAAAGTTGTGCCTGATCCGGTTTCAATCCTTGTTTTAATGGAAGTGGTGTTAAGACACTCACTCACTTTAACCGGCTCGATCCCGGTATGGTGTTTCAATCCTTGTTTTAATGGAAGTGGTGTTAAGACCCCGGATGTCATCAGGTTTCAGGCCGAACATGTGGTGTTTCAATCCTTGTTTTAATGGAAGTGGTGTTAAGACCCGGAACCTGAACCGTGACGGAAGATTAATTTTTACTGGTTTCAATCCTTGTTTTAATGGAAGTGGTGTTAAGACTAAAAAAATTTGGAATCTTCCCTGTATCCCATCTGTTTGTTTCAATCCTTGTTTTAATGGAAGTGGTGTTAAGACAGTAATAATTGAATTCAGGCTGGCCGGCTATAATGTTGTTTCAATCCTTGTTTTAATGGAAGTGGTGTTAAGACTTGAGAAGGTAACTACAGAGTTGGGTTTCCCGGTTCCGTTTCAATCCTTGTTTTAATGGAAGTGGTGTTAAGACATTTTGAGAAATTATATCATGTTTCTATATGGTTATGTTTCAATCCTTGTTTTAATGGAAGTGGTGTTAAGACGAAAAGTGCAAAGTGTTATTGAGGATGAAATTGAGGTTTCAATCCTTGTTTTAATGGAAGTGGTGTTAAGACTTAAATCATATCCGGGATCTCCCGGACATAAACGTGTCGTTTCAATCCTTGTTTTAATGGAAGTGGTGTTAAGACCAACGCGTGCGGAGACCATTGCACGGACGGAAATGGGTTTCAATCCTTGTTTTAATGGAAGTGGTGTTAAGACATTGCAGCGTGTCTGATTTTTGCAATGACGGGGTGTGGTTTCAATCCTTGTTTTAATGGAAGTGGTGTTAAGACATCAAATCCACAAATGGAGCGATTTGCCCGGATTGGTTTCAATCCTTGTTTTAATGGAAGTGGTGTTAAGACCGGTAAAAGTTGACTGTGCCAACCTGCCGGAAATCAGGTTTCAATCCTTGTTTTAATGGAAGTGGTGTTAAGACTAGCCCGGTTTTCAGTGAAATGCGCCCGCCAAAGGAGTTTCAATCCTTGTTTTAATGGAAGTGGTGTTAAGACACCGGTCATGCAGCGGAACAGACTCAATTTCAGAAGGGTTTCAATCCTTGTTTTAATGGAAGTGGTGTTAAGACCTGTTCTTCTTATCCATCCTGCAAGTCAACTCTTTCTGGTTTCAATCCTTGTTTTAATGGAAGTGGTGTTAAGACAATCCAGATAGTCACGTCTTTGAGACACCTGCGGAAGTTTCAATCCTTGTTTTAATGGAAGTGGTGTTAAGACTGCGAACCTCATCACCCTCGACCCGGAAATATCTCTGTTTCAATCCTTGTTTTAATGGAAGTGGTGTTAAGACTCAGCCCTCGGACGGACAGAAACATTGACATATCTGCTGTTTCAATCCTTGTTTTAATGGAAGTGGTGTTAAGACTATCAACTGTGGCAGCAGTATTTTTGTTCACAACATGTTTCAATCCTTGTTTTAATGGAAGTGGTGTTAAGACCGCCCTAGACTGCATAAATCAGCATTTTCAGGGCATTGGATCAAATTCACCTGACCCGTTTTTATCCTTTTACCCCTTATTTTAATGGATGTCAAGCCCAATTTTCCCGCCTCATTACATATTTCCCGCACAAAAATATCCTCTCTTTTCCATATATTATTGTCAAAGAGCTGAATCTGCCAAATAAATTTGCCAGATTTTTCTTTGCCAAAATGGGAAAATTCAGAAAAACATAGACAGAATCTCGTCAGAAACAAGGTCCCTGTCAAACGCATTGCCAGCAGTTTTCACCTTTTTGAAATCATCCTCACACATGGGAAAAATATACAGGGAATCAGTTTCCACCTCAATCAGATCACTGCAATGAATATGCAGTTCATCCATCCTGTTTTTTTCAATATCCCCCAGAAACACACTTTTCTGAACCCTGTAAAGTCCTGCATTTTTGCAGAGTTTTGCCACCCTGTTTCTGATCTTGTCATTTGTAATATCATACACAAGCCATGTCAACATTTTTTTGTTTTCCCTGCAAAAAAATTAAAACCCGGCACACACAGCCATTATGCCTCACCCATATCCACCTCTTTGTCCTTTCCGATAAAACTGTTTGCCAGCCTGTGGCATTCATACTCCATAATATTGCTTTTTTTGATATTTCTTCCCCTGTACCGCATGGTTTCCTCCATCATTTTGTTAAACTCTGAAATCAGAAGCTCTTTTCCCTCCTTTACCAAAGTCACACCGTTCTGAATCTCCCGGATCATGCTTTCCTTCACCAGCCGTTTGCTGAACAGCTTAATCACCACCTCATCCACATGGCATCTGAAAATTTCTATAATATCATATACAAACGATCTTTTCCCGTAATTGTCTGTATGCAGAAAACCGATATAGGGATCCAGACCTGCCAGAATGCAGGCTCTTTCCATTTTGGAATAAAGAATACCGTAACCGTAATTGAGAAAAGCATTAAACGCATCTTTGGCAGGCTGGCGGGAGCGGCCGGAAAAACTGTAACGATCCGGAATAATGAAATTTACAGCCTGAAAATAGGTTTTTCCGCACAAAGCCTCCAGACTGAAAATCCTCTCCCGCACGTCCTCAATATTCTCTCCCTTCAGATTCGCGAGTTCATCCCGTTTCTCACGAATGGCGGAAATATAGGTTTCAATCTCGTCGTGCTTTTTCTCCCTGGTGCGTTTCAGTTTTTCCAAAAGTTCTGTCTGGTTATCCAGCTTTTCCCCAATCCAGTCCTTTGCCAGATCAAGCCCTTTGCTGTTTTCAGAAAATTCCAGTTGTTTGCGCCGGATATACGTTGTTGATCCAAATTTGGAATGCCAGACTCTGGAAAAAGGATTGCCGAACTGATCCAGAAATATCACATCAATATTGTTCTCATGGGCCAGAAGAAGCGCGTCAGAGGAAATCAGCACAGATGTGGTAATCAGAATGGAATCCACCTTGTGCGCAGAAATCTCCTGCTTTTTCTCATCCACTGCTATCTGAAAACATTCCTCACGTCTCCGTATGTATGCACCGTAAGAATTGACAACAAGCTGCATGGCATCTCCTCATATAATCTGAAATTGAAATTCATACGCAAATATTCCGGTAAGTGCAGTCTGAACACTTGGAAGAAGTTCCTGTTTTTCTGGGATAATATCCTTTCTGTATAATCAGGAGCATCTCCCTGATAATCTCCTGCACCTCTTCATAATCCTTTGGGGAAAATTCCATTTCCACCAGTTTGTTTTTGGATCGGGTATAAACAATAAAACCCTTGTTCACCGGTTTTCCGTAATTCTCCGAAATCAGAAGCCCGTAAATAATTGACTGAGTTTTCAGGGTTTTATAGTCCCGATCCTTATATTCGGCAAACTTGTAATCCAGCGGAGCCATTGTGCCGTCACTGAGCGTCAGAACCTCATCCACAATGCCCCGGACATGGTGTTTTTCCGAACAAAGATAAACCTCTGTCTCTTTGGCAGTCACCCCGATTTTTTTGCGCAGATAATCCTGATTGATCAGGGCTTTTTCCTTATGCACATCCCTGCCCTTCTGCACCTTGAAGCGTTTTTCCTGATGCTCCGGAATATCCAGAGCATACTCGAAATAAGTAAAACGGGGACAGTAAAGATATTCAATGATTTCTGACGGTGTGATAAGTATGTTCATATCTCTTTATCTCTTAAGATTTGACAACTTTCCAAAAGTTCGTAGTTCGTAGGGTGGGTGTAGCGGAGCGTAACCCACCATTGCCCGATTGTGGTGGGTTACGCTCCGCTACACCCACCCTACAAAACTAAATGATTTTTCAGGTTTTTTCCCAATTTTTTTACAGCTTTCCAAATAATCATCAACCGCATCTCTGAATTCTCCTTCCAGATCATCGGCATTTTCGGCTTCAAATGTAACTGAATCGTTTGTAAATTCGATTTTACCCCAAAAAACCCTGTCATTTGCCGAATATTCCACACTTCCGAAATAATCTTTGTACGTTAATAACTTATTCATATTCCAACGCTTTGTGTTTTGCATAATCATGCCGCAATTCCCTCTCGCATGATATTGGCGGCAAGACTGCCTGCAGCCGCAGGCCCTTTTTCCAACTGTCCGGTTTGAAAAATAACTGTGGAAATCAGTATATCATTGTCAAAACCTGTTTCCCATGCAATTTCACGGATAATATCTTTGCTGGCAGCATTTACGCGGTGGATTGTCACACAAAGATCAAGATCCGATTCCTGCTCCGCATCGCCTCTGGCACGGGAACCAAAAGCAATTATCCGTGCTTCGGGAAAGTGCATACGGATACGGCTGGCAAATATTTCCGCAACCTGTCTGTCCTGCTGGTTCATTGTGCTCACACTTTATAAAATGAATTGTATATCTTTTTTCCTTATAAAACCTGTATCATGTTTATAAGTTGTTTCAAGTTGTTCACTGTTGATGAATATGATTTCAGTATCCCCCAAAGCCTCACCTGATGCTTTTTGCAGAGGAACGGAAATAACATAACTGAAAAACGCTTTTTTCAACCGACTGATCTTTGCCTTTCTTTCAAGTAAATCCTTTTCTTTGCAGGCTGAACGGAATTTTCCCCAAACCTCAGAGGCTTCTTCATCCAGTTCGATAAACAGATCCCGTGTGGGATATTCTGAATCAATCAGACGGAATTTTTCATCTTTATCTTCGCACACTGTGGCAAAATTAAGTTCAGAAAGCATTCCAAGCACCCGATCCGCCTCATCATCAGCTTTGGCATCCCGCAGAATTCTGAAATACTCCATACCGGATTCAAGAAATTCTCTTTCCGTCAACTCTGTTTTATCGGCTAAAACGTCTTTTGTCTTTACAATGGACAAATCGCCCTTGCCATAGATATAACGGTAAAATGCCCTGCCGTTTTCATCTGGAAGGAGCGAAAAAACAGTCACCACTCCTTTTCGTCCTTTTGAAAAATTCCGGTTGCATCGGCCTGCCACCTGATTGAGAGAATCAAAAGGGGCAAAATCCCGGTACACCCGATCCATATCAATATCCACTCCTGCCTCAACCAACTGCGTTGAAACAACTATCTTTCTTTGCCCTGATTTTTTGATATTCTCTATCCTCTCAAGGCGGTGTTTCGGAATGATATTGGTGGAAAGATAATACAGTTCAATATCAGTTTTCTGATTTTTCACATATTTTTTAATACTGTCGAATACTGAAATGGATGCGTTGATGGTATTGAGAACAACAAGAAAATCATCATCCGGATAATTTTCAATATCATCCTCCAAAATATGAACAAATTCCTTCAGTCTCAATTCGTTCTGAGACTGATTGACAAATGTGATACGATCCAGAGATTCAAAATAACGCTTTTTGTCTTCATCCGGGATCAGATCAATCATTTCACCCTGTTTGAAAATTAATGGCTGTGTGGCTGTCATCAGAATGAAACGGGTGTTGAACATTTCGGAAAACCTGAGAAAGATATTCCGAACCAGATGCCAGTATTTATAAGGTATGGTTTGAATTTCATCAAGAATGACAATGGCATTCACCATAGCGTTAAATTTTCGGAGCATCCTGTTTTTATTGGAAATAATGGTATGAAAAAGCTGCATAAAGGTGGTGACAACAATTTCAGACTCCCATCCTTCAATGAAAAAGCGGCTTTCTTCAGGGGGAAGTTCCTCATTCTCTTTGGTTTTAAACACGATTTCCGCAAGATGATGATGCTTCAGCAGAATTCGGTTATCCGGTTTTTTCCCTGTGACTTTCTGAAAAACATCATCAAATACGCTGAAATTCTGTTCAATAATGCTGAGAAAGGGAAGACAGTAAATAATTTTGGGAACAATGTTCTCTGTTTCCGCAATCCTTTCTCTGAGTTTCAGGGCAAAAGACAGACCGGTCAGGGTTTTCCCTGTTCCTGTGGGAACATTGATGGAAAAAATTCTGTGGTGAGATTCTGCTGTCCGGGCAGATGCGGTTATTTTTTCATATATTTCATTTCGGATACCGTTAATCCGGTTTGCAGATTCCTGATCTTTGAATTTCACCTTTCTGTACGCATCAACCAGATTTCCGGGAATAAGCGGTCGGGCATCCGATCCTTCAATTCCGATGGCATCGCTTTTGTCAGCCGATAAAAGAGCGGAATACAGAAACTGAAAGAGCAGATAAAGATCAAGACTGCTGTTTTTGCAGTATGCCCGCCATTTTTTTTTCTCCTCTTTCAAAATGTCTTTTTCCATAAGGGATTCAACCGATTCTGCAAAACCCGCAAGCCTTATGCCGGATTGGGGACAGTTCTGCAAAATCTGATCAAATTCATCCTGATCAATTTTCATCAACTGTTTTCTGACAACAGACAGATCATTGCCGTCATTTTTGAGAGACAGCAGTTCATCTTTAAAATTGATGGGATTGCCATGATGCCTCTTAACAGCCAGAAATCCCAGTATTGGCAGATAACCGTACAGACTGTGGCCCGGCATATCGCGGGAAATCAGGTAATCAGCAAGAATGCGGTAAGTGAAAAGGGAAGACAAAAGGCTGTGATGGGTTTCGCTTTTGTTTTTCAGGGATGCTTTCCGGGATTCATCCTTTTCTTCAAGATATTCCTGAAAATATGCGGTTGCCTTGCCAAGATCATGCGTGAATCCGATACGCCATGCAGCCTCTCCAAAGATTTCCCCGCTGTCTTCAAAGCCTGTGGACAATCTTTTTTCCCTGACAGCCGAACAAAGCCGGGCAGTGTTCATCAGGTGATCAATGAGCAGCTGCCCTGGCCGGGATTGCAGTTTATAAGAAAAGGATGTTGTCTTCATTTTCCAGTTTAAAATAATGATCGGTTTTTGCCACCAAAGGCTTTCCTGCCCTTTCGTAAAAAACTTTGCCAAACCGGGTGACAACTCTGCTGCTGTCCATTACTATGGGCATGGTTTCGGAAAAGTATTCTTTGCCGGTTTCAAAGTCTATATCCTCAACAGCGTCTTCAGGCAGAATGCTGTGAATCTCTGCAAATTCCCTGCTGTTTGCCTTTTTGCAGCACCCAGCCTCTCCCACATATTGAAAATTTGCCAGAAGTTCACTCAGTCCCAGAGATACCGTATAAACAGATTCATGCTTTTCAAGCATCTCTTTCAGTCTGTTGTATATTTTTCCATCCTTATGGCAAAAATATATCCGGTATTTCGGGTCTTTGACATATTCAATGCGAATCTGTGTCCGAATTTTGATCCTTGAAAAAAGAACCGCCTTTTTGGTGTGGATCAGATTCTGACTGATACGCATTTTCTTTACCGGTTTCAAAAGCCTTATACCGATATCAGCGTCCTTTTTCAAAAAAAGATCAGCATACTGATCCTTTCCCATACCGATCATCGCGGATATTATGCCTGTAATGGTCGGTCTTGGCGGAAATGCAAAACTCAAAGGCGATGTGGTGGTATAGGGTTTTTTAAAATGTCCCAAATCTCCCCACACATCAAAAACAAGGACGCGTTTTTGTTCTTTTGGCTTAAACAAAACTAACTGCGAGGGTTTTGATTCCATGAGTCAACTCATCCATGTTGATGGTTTTGTCATCTGCCTCCAGACACAGACGTGCGTCCAGCAGGTACTCAACAGAACTGATCTGATCCCGGTGTGTTTCAAAGACATTTTTCAGGGAACTGACATTGATTTTCAGTTCACTTATATCTCTGAGTTTTTCAAATGGCATATCGGTTTTGATGCTGATATGGCGGTCAATATCTCCGATGAAAAAATACGGAGATGTGTAATTGATTTTCAGCAGCATCCTGGGCATATGGCCGAATTTGGAACGGGAGATCAGATTTTTGGTTCCTTCCCACATGCCTTCGATCAGCAGTTGAACATCTTCTTCTGTTGCTTTACTGTCCTGAGCCGCCACAGGATTGACAATGCCGTGAAAAGCTATCAGAGAATAATAAAGCACATCCTCTTCCCGGAAAGTGGCCTGTTTTGTTCCCTGTTCTTTGGAAGAGAATGCACCGGTTCCCTGAATATGTTTCATGACAACCGGATGAAGGGATCTTCCCATCTTAAACTGAACCGGTCCGGTCAATGTGATGGAATCATTGGGCAAAGGAATTGTACCGCCAAACAGACGAATATCAATACAGGCATCCAGAATCGTTTTTTTGTCTCCGGCAAAATCACCTGCTCTGGATTTCCCATCCCTGACCTTTCCCTCTTCATTTAATGTTTCTCTTACAAATATGTCTTTTTTATTCTCTACATTATGGCCTTTATAGGCAAACAGATAATCTCTGATGGTGCGTTTCAGGCGGACATCGGTTACAATATTCTGCCCGGTTTCCTCATCCATCCGGGGTTTGTTCTGATCCAGAGGATCTCCGTTGGGATTTGCGTCTTTTACATCATACAGAAACAGCAGTTCTGATTTATTCTTTAACTCGCTCATCTTTAGCTTCCTCCTCATTGTCTGTTTTGAAAAGATCTGCCAGATTCATTCCCATTGTGAAATAAAAACTGATTTCATCATTGCTTATGGGCCATTTCACACCGCTGATGACCATATACTGGGCGATAACAGTCTCCAGTTCCCTGTAATAATTTTTCCTGTACTGTTCCAGTTTTTCCTGGGCTTCATAGCTGATTTTTTTAATCAGATTTTCATTCAGACGAAGCCCCTGCAGTCTGGATCGGAACGGAGTTGCCCCCTCTTTGTCCCGCCACTGAATATTCATCAGCTTCCTTACAAGCACCCCAACCAGAAAACAGGCTTTTTTCTGAGGGACTTCAAAAAATCCCTCATGCGCCTTAAAAAAAGTTTCCATATTGTCGGATATGCTTTTCCCTTTGAATTCAAAATCCTCTTTCAGTTGTCTGATAAGCGGAATGTCCATGTATTTCCCTCCCTTTGTCAATATTTTCAATCCTGCCAGATAGTTCAGCAGAAGATAGCCCTTCAGGCAGTCTGTTTTCAAATACCCGTCTGATATAAAACTTGAACGGAGTTTCCGAATAATGGCCCTCATAATGAAATCATAGTCTATGGGTTTTAAGGAAAAAATTTTTTCCGTCAGTTCCAGAAAATTTTTGTTATATGACTGGGTTTTGCTGATATACGGGAAAAAATCCCTTAGTATGCCGAAATTGAATGCCACCAGTCTTTTTCCCTCTTTGGAAATCTGCTCTCTGAAGATGTCAATTTTATCCAGATCCGCCTTTAATTTAAAAAGTTTTCTGAATCGGGATGGCAGAACATCTTCCACATGAAGAAGAATATTGAAGGCACTCTTGTTTTCAGCATAAAACAGGATGTCAAAACTCACATAATCTTTGCTTTCACTGATAAGATCAAAAATCTCATCCTCTGCATTGGTGAGCCGGTTGATATATTCCTGTTCAAATTTTGCCTGAATTTTTCTGTCTTTTCTCTTTTCAAAGGCATCATCAAGAATATCCAGGGATTCTTCCATAATTTTATCGTAAAAAAATTTGGGGACAAGCAGATATTCAAACCCGTAAAACTTGAAATGCAGCTTTTCATTTATGTATTTCTTCCCCAGTTCAAGCGCAGTTGCACAGTCAAAACAGACCGGGTAGTTTTTCCATGCGTACTGCTGACGGAATCCGCCTGTCACAAATCCCGGCTGATCCACTGTATAAAAATTGTATGTGTTCACAAAACCGTAAACTTCCGGTTTTTCTTCCGTGCAGACAAAGCACTTTTGATTTTGGCTCCGTGATTCTTTGCCGTATTTGCTGTAATAATTTTCTGCTGAGTTTCCCTTTAAAAGTCCTTTGAACAGATCAATATCTCCGACATACTGCTTATAGCCCTTGTTCACAAAAACCAGTGTAACAATAGCCCCTTCCTTTTTCCCCAGCAAATCAGCCCTCTGAGATAAGCGTTCAGTAATGGCAGATGATTCCTGAGAAAGTGTTTTGCTGATTTCTTTTATTTTTTTAATATGTTCCGGAACAAGACCGATGCGGTCAGAGTCTTTTTCCGTATCCTGAACACATTTGAGAATTTTTCCTTTGAATGTGTTGGATATATCTCCTGCAAATTTTGCCGTAGGCGTTATATCTGCTCCCCGGCTGCTGCCTTTTCGGTAAAGATATTTCATCAGTTTTTTTTCACTGAAATCTTCCACATCAACATCGTGATAAGAATAAGTTCCATCGTCATTGCATGTCAGAAGAATGCAGAAAACCTTTTGTATTCCGCCTTTTTGATTGGGATTCTGAACAAAATTGTCAAGAGAGCCTGAAATGCCTTCTGACTCTCCTACCCATCTTCCGATTTTCATAATGGACTGTATCATTTGATCTCCACCTGTATCTGCCGAGAGTTTATAAAAAATCCATCTTCAAAACATTTACTGTATTTGCCTTTTCAGGCATTTTCCAGAATTTCATAATATGCTTTCAGTTTTTCCATATCTTTGTCAAAGGAAATTACAATTTTTTTCGGGGAAGAATACGCTGCAAGAATGCAATCCGGAATGTCAATATTGGATTCCTCATATTTTATGAGAGCATTCAGAATCTGAGATCTGTTGATATTTTTAATATCTTGAAAAGCCAACATTTTTTTCAGACTGGCTCCGATTTCTTTTCTTGGGATATGGTATAATTTTTGCATAACATATACACATTCGGTTATCACAACATCCGGTATTTCTGCCTTTACTTTATCTTCATAAACATGCATCATAAAAGACTTGGCTTTCTGACTTTGTTCCGGATGATCATTGAGTAAATATCTGAGAATTACATTTGTATCAATCAGATACGTTATTTCCTCATCAGTCATTTCCTATCCTCCATTTTAAGACTGATTGTTTTATTATCCTTCTTTTAATGGAATAAACAATCTGCTTATAATTTATACTGCTTCAATCCTTTTTTTATTGGATTTTTTTCAAAGGGAATAGGAAATTCCATATTAACTGATTCTGATTTTAAAAAATATGAAATTTGAAAAACAGTCACGCACTGAAATGGACTGATTTGCTCTTCGCGGCAATATTTTTCGATTTCATATAAGCATCAAAAGAACCATGCCTGCTTGAGAATCCGGCAGGGTTTTATTATTTCATTCCCTCAATCTCCTGTTTAGCGGTTAAGCAGGATAAGACACATGTTTTAATTCTTTTTGAGCGGCAAAAGACAGGAATGCGGATCGGGACATACCGCAGGATTTTGCAAACACATCTATTTTTTTCAGAATATTTTCCTGTATGGTGATATTGATTCTGACGGCTTTGCTTTCCGGGATTCTGACAGGAACCACAATAAATGTGAGTGCATCTGAATACATTGGATCATTGACAATATCATCCAGCACAGAGGGTTCGGGGATGAGTTCACCGTCTTCTGTCATGCCTTCAATATGAAATTCCAGTGCTTCGGAAGCCATATTTTTCACTTCTTCCAAAGTGCTTCCGGCAGTGATGCATCCGGGGAAATCCGGAAAGGATACACCGTAATCGCTGTTTTCTTCTTTGTGAATGACTGCTATATAGTTTCTCATCTGTCTGTTCTTTCTTATGGGGTCAGTGACACTCCCGACTGTTTTTCAATACTCCGCAGTGTACCGGCCGGCAGATCTTTTTTGGATGGGGTACTGTCACCCGGCCTTTTTTCTCAGGGTGCTTTAACTGAACATGACTGCCTTTCTGACCGATGATCTGCCAGCCGTGATTCTGCAAAAGCTTTATTGCATTTTTTGAGTCCATTATTTTCCTTTCCAGAATATATATAATAATGCAATATTTGTCAATCTGAAAGTGTGTATAATGTATATATTTGATTTATCAGGTATTATGTCTGTCTGTTAAAAATGTTTGTCTGCATACCACCCTAGTGCTTTGTCAACTTTGTTTTTATTAGTTAAAGTGTGCAGAAAAACCGGATTTTTTGGAAAAATCCGGTTTTTGCAGCGCACAGATTCAAGGCTGACAGAGTAATAGCCTTACTTTGCATTTTTGTCAATCATATCCGATTATGTAAAGATATATAGATCCTTAAAACATTTCGGTTATCCTGTTTCCCGAACTCCGAAATCAACTTAATATAATTTAAATCAGCCACGAATAACACGAATCTGCACAAACCATAATTCGTGCAATTCGCGGCTGTATCATTAAATTTTCTGAGTAATGGTATATACTCCTGATTTTTCACTTTTCCCTCTCATATCACCCTCCGCACCGTCCCAAACCCCCGTGACACGGATTTTCCAATCCCCAGATAATCCGGGATGAGAAAATTGACCTTGAAAACACCGGTAAAACCAATCAGGGGATTTCCCTTGAGGTTCACTGTATTTTCTTTAAGCAGGATTTCCGTCACAATCTTCTGATCCTGCCCCAGCCAGTGTTTGAGATATTTTGACATGGAAAGAAGATTGCCAGTCACAGCACCTCTGAGAATATCAGCTTTTCCATACTGATCCTGCATCTGTGCATATTGCTGATAATTCTTCTGATTCAGTCCAATCCAGGGAGAGAGGAATTCATAGACAAAAACATCCTCTGTATAACCGAAATCAGCGGTTTCCACCTTCAGATCCTTTTCATAAACCGGAATCTGCACATCATCAATTACAACAGAATTCAGTTTCATGAAAATCTCTGAAAACAGCCCCACAGCCTCATCTGTGACAGCTATAATGGCAGGAACAGATTCAATCAGCTTGAACTGTATCAGCGGATAGCGGTAAATGGGTTTTCCGGATTGCTGACTGTGATTGTGAATCACATCATAATTGGAAAACAGCCTGCCCGCAAAGCCCCGGAATTTGTGAATCTGGGAGGCTTTCAGACTGACATTGTGAAGAAAAAGTGTGGCTTTTGTTATTTTTTTCATAAATTTTACTGTATGTTAAGATAGATTATGGTTTATTTGTCATCCCCTCATGGGACATTTCTTTTGCCACCTGTTCCCAAACCATCTCCTTTAATTTGCTCAGAGGAATATAGTTTGGAGCATAGTGGCTCAGACTCCCGGCCAGCAGTTCTGCTTCAGATACTGGAAAACCTTTTAACTTCACCTCATGATTTTCCACAAACAATACCGCCCCGTTTTTTCCGATATTCAAAATATCCCTGACAGATTTGGGAATTGTCACCTGTCCCTTTTTAGATACCTTTGCATACATATTTCACCTCAGCAGATACATTATACAGTCATTTACATTCAGAGAATGGTTTTACTTTATATGGCAGTCAACCATATTTCATTATGTAAAGACATGTTCCAAGCAGATTCCATCATCTGCTCTCCCATTAATTTTTTATCCCAAACTCATGCTGCTCAGGTTTCAATAAAACATATTTTGGAGTTAATCAAATGATTTTTAATCAATTTGATTTTATATGAACAGATTGTATTGCTTTTTACTTCTTTTATGTTAATTTGTCTGAAAAGGAGGATGAAACATGGGTAGATGGACTTTTTATGCTGATTTTTTTATTTATAAATCAGCATATTAGTTAGAAACAGCATGAACAGTATCATGGAAATATCGTCTAACTATTTGTATTTATTATGTATAGATAAAAATCAGTATTTTTTTGAAAAACATAATAATATAAGACAGTTAAATTTTAACCAGTTCGTGCAGACCGACTAATGTTCGATCAAGATTAAGATGACGGGTACGAAACCCTAAGGGTCTTCAAGCCCCTTAGGGTTTTAAGACAGCAGCCAAACCGTCATTAAAACCTTGACGGAACACTACTACATGACCAATTTAGATTTTATGGTATCAATTCCCCTCTTGAGAGGGGCAGGGGTGTGTTTTGGGTGTGCAATTCCGGACACACCCCTGCCCCTCTCAAGAGGCAGGGCTGTTAAGTTCTCATTCCCCTCTTGAGAGGGGGCAGGGGGTGTGTTATTGGACTGTACAGTTCCGGACACACCCCTGCCCCTCTCAAGAGGGGATTTTTAAAGAACTTAACAGCCCTGCTCTCAAGAGGGGAATATATAAAATTCAACGTGGTCATGTACTACCAGGATTTTCTTTGGAATGATTTGAGAAATAAAGAAAAAAACTTTTCCTATTCCCGGAAATCTGTTATAATCAGGATTACGTATATTTTGGGGTATAAAGTTTTCAGGACATCCGGTTTTCCTGAGAAACCTGATTTTTTTTTGATACACGAAAATTTTCGTTTGCCCACTTATTCATTCAGATTTGATTCCGTATCTGATTTGTCCGAATTTTTTTATGTTCATAAGCTGCATGAAAGGAGAGAACATGGAAGCATATCGCATTCACCCTATTGTCATGGGAACAAAGGTTTTTGACAAGAGCATGATGACCTATCAGTTCAACAACGGAATGGAATACACCATTCCCATTTACTGCTGGTATCTTGAAGGCGGAGATCGGAAAATACTGGTGGATACAGGGGAAATGAATCCGGTTCAGTCTGCTGCGCGGGAACAGGCTCTGCACGGAAAGATTTACACCTTTGAACAGGGGCTGGCCCGGTGGAATCTCAAACCCGAAGATATTGATATGGTCATTCACACCCATCTGCACAATGATCATTGTGAAAATGATTACAAATGTGTCAATGCAGAAATATATGTGCATGAAAAGGAAATGGAGCGCATTCACAATCCCCATCCTCTGGATTACCGTTATCTGGAGGATTATATCGAAGAAGTGGAGGAAAACGGGCAGATACGGCTTATGAGCAAAGACACGGAAATCCTGCCGGGCATTTGCTGCATTCATACTCCAGTGCATACCGAAGGCGGTATGACTGTGCTCATTGACACGCCTTCGGGAAAGGCCGCGATTACCGGTTTCTGTGTAATTAATCAGAATTTCAATCCCCCGCCTGAAATCAGGGGTATGGAAATGGAGGTCATCCCGCCCGGAACCCATGTGAATGTGTATGAGGCATATGACATTATGCTCAGGGTGCGGGATATGGCAGATATTCTCCTGCCTCTGCATGAGCCGGAATTTGCCTCTGTGGATACCATTCCCTGAAAAAAGGGATTCTGAAATTTGAAGGGAGGGATAGCCCGGACGCAGGCGGATTAATGTCTGTCATAGCAATTCGCTTTCAGAACATGGAACTACCGGTTTTTATCCTCAAATCCTGTTTTTCCGTGAATTCCGTGTTTTCTGTGGTTAAAAAACACGGATATTCCCAAATTTATGAAAGCGGTTTGGTATCATACCGATTCGCCATTGATTTTATACAATACAGAATGCAAATCCGGAGGAGTGCAAAAATTAAGCGGAGCGGTTTTTTGCACATGCGGATCAGCCCGTGAGAGTATCAGGTCAATGGTGAATCGGTATCAGACATTCCCCATTATACCAGAAGAGCAGCACACATGGCCGCAATTCCCTCCCCGGCACCGATCATTCCCAGCCCCTCAGTGGTGGTGGCCTTGATATTGACACATCCGGCTTCAATGCCCGCAGTTGCAGCTATAATTGCGGTCATCTGCTGCCGGTAGGGAGATATTTTGGGAGCCTGGGCAAACACCGTTGTATCCAGATTCACAATCGAAAATCCTTTGGCCCGCACCTTTTCACAGGTATGACACAGCAGTATTCTGCTGTCAATGTCTTTATAGGCCGGATCTGTATCCGGAAAATGCTGCCCAATATCCTCCAGACCGGCTGCACCCAGTAAAGCATCACAGACCGCATGAATCAGCACATCCGCATCCGAATGACCCAGCAGCCCTTTTTCAAAAGGAATCAGCACGCCGCCCAGTATCAGTTTCCGGCCTTTCACCAACTGATGTATGTCGTATCCCAGACCGATTCGCATGTTTTACACTCCTTATAAGTAAGGTTTCATAAATTTCAGGGTATAAATTTTTCAGGAACCCGGTTTTTCTGAAAAAAACCGACTTTTTTTATATCCGAAAACTTCCGTGGGTTTGCTTACCCCTCTTTTTTCAGTGAAGGTGTTTCACCGGTGATATTTCCATATTTCATGTGAAGATTTCTGCCCCAAAATCAAAAAAGGGATTAACCGAATCACTGATAATGGGACTTTTCACATGCTGATAAAAATGTGATATGCAACTTCTGTTTTTTTGTATCAGAAAACAGGAGGAAAAAATGATTGCAGTGAAATGCCGGAGGCTGCGGCAGTGAAAATATCCGCAAAAACGGACGGACACCGGCGGCACGTCAGAAAATTCACTGCAAAAACTGCAATTTTTACAGTATGTTGAATATTAAAACCGGAGAACGGAAATTCCGCCTGAAAACCGCCGGAAATCTTCAGACGGAAAGACTTTCACAGAGCGGAATTGCACGTCCGCTCCGGATGAGCCGGAGTCATCAGTTCTTCCCCCAAAACGTCACAGGGCATCAGGAAATGGAAGCGGTGAGACTCCGCACACTGAACGGTTCAAAGCACACTGCGTCAGAGATGTCCGAATTTGGTAAGAAAAACGCTTTCTTTCAGCCGTGACGGAGATTTTCACAAAATTCGCATCCGGGGTTTTATTGATCATTACAATTCGGGGCTGTCAGTATGAAGAGTCCTACTACCGGATTTTTCAAGCAGATTCTGCAAAATCTCGAAACGGAACTCATCCATAAGTTTTTCCAAAGCATGAGCCAGCCGCGGATCCTGTTCCCGAATTCTTTTTATTACACGTTCAGCATTATCCGGGCTGCAGAGATGAGTCGCTGTCAGCAGTTCGGCCCGCCATGCTTCCGGCAGTTTTCCGAGTGACGCGGAAATGTCAATATCCCTGTTTTTCTCATCAGGACTATCCGCAGGAGCAGTCAGATACTGCTTCACTGTTTCCGCAATGGCCTCTGTATCAAATTCCGCAAGCAGTTTTTTTATTTTTTCCGTAAAAGTTCCGGATGATTCTACCGAATCTTCCAGCAGAGTCAGAGATTTTTCCAACCCTCCTATATCCCCCAGTGTTGCCAGCACATAAATATTTTCCAGAACCTCTTCCGAAGGCAGGCACTCTGCGGCAATATCGCCGGACGGTTTTTCCTCATACACCCATTCCAGATGCAGCAGCCTGTGCAACTGCTCCATGAAAATCCCGATGTCCATGGGTTTTTCCAAAAATTCATCTGCACCGGCAGCCAGGCTGTTTTGCCGATCCTGCGCATACACACTTGCGGACGAGGCAATGATTGGAATATGTCTGAGTTCCGGTGACTGCCGGATATTCCGGATGAATTCAATTCCATCCATTCCCGGCATCATCAGATCCGTGACAATGAGATCAGGCGGAAATTCCCGTGCTTTTTCCAGCCCATCCTCCCCATTCTCCGCATCGCTGATTTCAAATCCCAGCGGCGAAAGCAGATCACTGAAAACATGACGGTTGAATTCTTTGTCATCCGCAATGAGAATCCTGTGCTTTTTCCCTTTGTAACCCAGAATCTTCCGGATGTTTTGGGGCTGGTTCTCTTTTTTCTCTTCCGCGTCCCGCAGTTTCAGTTCAAAAGAAAACACCGTGCCGGAGCCGTACTGACTGCTGACATCAAGTTTTCCGCCCATGAGTTCCACCAGTGTTTTGCTGATGACCAGTCCCAGACCGGTTCCTCCGGCATGGTATTTCTTATCCCCGACCTGCTGAAAAGGTCTGAACAGTTTTCCCAAATCCTCTTCTGTCATGCCAATGCCGGTGTCTCTGATTTCAAATCCCAGCACACGGAGCACAAAACCCTCTCCCTGTTCTGTTCCCCTGTTTTCTGTTTTCAGGGTGATACTTCCTTTTTCCGTGAACTTCACAGCATTTCCCAGCAGATTGACCAGCACCTGGATAAGATGTTTCTCATCTCCGTGCAGACAAACAGGCATTTTCCCTTTTTCCTCTGAGGAAATTTCCTCATAACAGTAGCTTATGCCTTTTCTCTCTGCCCGGACCTCAATCATGCTGTTCACTGTGCGGATCATGTCCGGAAAATGGAAAATGCTCTCTGTCAGTTCAATTTTGCCGGATTCCACTTTGGCCAGATCAAGGATGTCATTGAGCAGGGACAGGAGATGGGTTCCGCTTTTTTCAATAATGGTCACTCCTTTGCGATGATGATCCGAAAGAGAGGGAGCATCTTTGAGAATATGGGCATATCCCAGTATGCCGTTGAGAGGCGTGCGCAGTTCATGACTCATTCCGGCCAGAAATGCACTCTTGGCTTTGTTTGCGGCTTCCGCTGCTGCTTTGGCTTTTTTGAGTTCCTCCTCGCCTTTTCTGCGTTCAGCAATATTCCATACCGAATCCATCATCAAAATCAATTGACGTGCATCTTTGTCATCATAATCGGATGCTTTGTTGGCAACGCCTACCACAGCCTGAATTTTATCTTCAACTATGACCGGAACCGTCATAAATCTGTGCAGGGCAGCATGGCCTTCGGGATAGCCTTTTATCATTGGATGCGGAGCCTGAAAATCATTGATGATAATGGATTTCCTTTGCCGGACAGCCTCACCCCATACGCCGGTTCTGTCCAGATGGTAAAGTGTGTACGGTTTTGTGATACGGCATTCCTTTATCACATCCTTTGACCATGAGTTCAGAGTGAATTCCCTTCGCTCTTCACTGTAATAATAGATATATCCGATTCTGCTGCCTGTCAGGGCAATGGCTTCGTCCAGCGCGTAATCCAGCAGTTCTTTGATATTTCCGGTTTTGTACTGTGAGATTCTCAGAAGGCTTTCCAGTCGGGCTTCATTGCGTTTCAGGTATTTTTCGGTTAGCTTGCGCTCGGAGATGTCCGCACCTACACCGATAAATGCTTCAGGCTCACCCTGCTGATTGCGGAGAACACTGATCGCCAGATCTGTCCATACCGCCTGTCCGTCTCTGCGGATATAGCGTTTTTCCACGCGGCAGTGATCTGTTTCACCCCTGATCAGGGCAGAGATGTATGAATTTGTTTTTTCAATGTCCTCTTCGTATGTTATCTGCTGATTGCTCAGTTGCATCAGTTCGTCAGCAGAATAATGAAGCAGGGAAGCAAATGCCTGATTCACCTGAATCCACTGTCCCTGAACATTTGACAGAGCAATGGGAAATGCAGAGTTGTCAAAAATGGCGCGGAAACGCTCTTCGCTTTTCCGCAAATTTTCTTCCACCTTCTTACGGTCAGTTATATTCCTTGTAACTCCGTGAACCTCTATCCGTTTGGTGTTCGGATTCCTTTGATACCTTGTTACTGCTTCAGTCCAGACAAGAGAACCGTCTTTACAGGGCTGCTGCAATTCGTCAAAATACGGTTCATTTATGTTTTTATTTTCAAGCCGCGTTTCAAGCAGTTTGCGGACATGAGCCCCATGTTCGGGAGTCAGCGCGGCATCCATAGGTTCTGCCATAATTTCTTCAGGCGTATAGCCCCGAAGTTTTTTTACCGATGGACTGATATAGGTAAAGCGCAAAGTTTCAACATCAAGCGTCCAGATAACATCATTGACAGATTCTGTGAGATAGCGGTATTTTTCCTCGCTTTCCCTCAGCAACTGTTCAGCCTGCCTTCGTTCAGTTATATCCGTAACAATACCCTGATAATGCGTAATCTGATTTTCCGCATTTTCTCTGACCCATGTATAATCAGATGTCCACCTGACCTGACCTGTTTTTGTGATTAGCCGGTATTCCTGACTAAAATCTTTATGTTTTTCCTGAGTATGAAACAGAACGTCTTCCATAACCCTCTTCAAATCTTCAGGATGTATAATATCTGCATATTTTATTTTGCCTGAATAGAACTCTTCGCGGCTGTATCCGAACTGCAATACATTTTCTGAAACAAATTCAACGGGCCATTCCTCTGCGTTTTTCCAGAGAAATACGATTGTAGGACTTAAATTGATAATCTTATAAAGTTCTTTTAATTCGGACTCTGCTCTGTTCCGTTCCCGGATTTCTCTTGCCAACCGCCGATTCCATAAAAACGATATTAACAGAATACCGGTAAAAAAACCTGAGATTCCCAAAAACCAGTGCCACATTTCAGTCCAGTCTGCTTTATGTTCCACCTTAACAGTGAACCATTTCTGCAGGATTGCCTCATGCTCTTCTTTGGTAATGGAATCAATGCCTTTGTTGATAATACTGAGCAGTTCGGGATACTCTTTGCGAATTCCATACATATATGGTTCAGGCGGATGATCCGCAATTCCTGCGATTCTCAGATTGACTAAACGATGTTTCTGAATCAGCCAGCAGGCAGATATAGTTGGTAAGATGGCGGCATCTGCTTTGAAATCGGAAACCTCTTTCAGTGCTTCCAACATGGTTTCCTTTTGAATAAGTCTGATTTCAGGATGTTTGTCAAACAGCGGTTTGTTGAGTCCGAATCCTTTCAGAACGGCTATTTTTTTACCTTTCAACACGCTGATACTGCTGATAAACTGTTCATCGCTTCTTGTGATGATAACAGACGTCATTTCCATAATCGGATTTGTGAAATCTGAATATGATTTGCGCTGCGGAACATTAAAAGACGGAAACATATCAAATTCGTATGCCTTTGCTCTCAAATCAAATTCAGCCTGAATAACAGAAACATATTCGAACCGGATACCGGTGCGTTCACTGATAAGTCTGAGGTAATCCGTATGAAGTCCTTTATATTCGTTATTTTCATAATACGAAACAGGCTCCGCCCCTTCAACAAAACCGAACCGGACGGTTTTATGCTGTCTGAGCCACGATTCTTCTTTGGCAGTCAGACGGATTTTCTTCATGTCCGGTTTGAAATAGCGTTTTTCCGGATCAGGTATCCAGCGTTTTTCGATTTCAGCAAATTCTTTATCTGATATTGCATCAAAGCCTTTATCAACCAAATCAAGCAGTTCTTTGTTTTCTTTCCGAACGCCCGCACAAAATCTGCCGGTGTAAAGATTTTCGGGCAGCCTGTCAAATTCTCCGGATAATCCCAGACGGGACAAATCCGAGAGTGCCAATCCTGCTATGGAAATAAAGCCTTTGGTTTTTCCGTCTCTTGCAGCGTAAATCATTTCATCCCGTGTACCGAACTCTGAAACACGGATTTCAGGATGGTATTTTTTCAGATACAGTTCCTGAGAGGTTCCCCGAACAACACCGATACTCTGTCCTGACAACTCGGCAATCTGTGAAATTTTGCCGTAGGTTAAGGAAAAGAAGATGCTCACGCCTGATTCGTAAAAGGGCTGAGAAAAGCCTATCCCTTCATATTGCTCCGGTGAATAAAAAAGCCCGCCGTGAATATCCGCTCTTCCGTTCCTGATATATTCAATGCCGGTTTGCCATGTGTCGGCAGTAAGAAACTCAATCTTTTTCCCGGTTTTCTGCGCCCATAACCGCCATATATCAGCAAACATGCCTGCGGGTTTGCCTTCGGCATTCAGAAACATAAAGGGCGAAAAACCGGTGGGAAATGAAATCACGAATGTATCTTCGGTTTTGACAAAAGATCGATCCAGCCATTTTCTTTCAGTTGCAGCTCTTTCATCTGCGGTTATAAGGTTCATGCCCTGCTTTACAACTTCTATAATAGCGGTATTGCCTTTTTTTACAGCTATATAGCCGGTTACGGTGTATAAAGGATTTTGGGTGTCAAACAGAAATTCGGTTTCCAATCCATATTTTTTCAGCAGACTCAGGTTAATCTGAAGCATATTCAGAAAAACAAGGATTTCCTTTCTCCGGGCGGCCTCCAGCATTGCCCGGTTGTTTGAAAACACTTCCAAAACGGCATCTGGCATATTTTTTCGGATAAACGCTTCATGCACTGTTCCTTTGACAACTCCGATTCTGAATCCTTTCAAATCCTGAAGGGTTTCTGGCCCGGAAATATTTTTGTGCCGGAAAACATATCCGTAGTCCTGTCCGAGAGGTACAACATCTTCAAGACAGGAAACCTCATTCTCAAGCGGAACGTGCAGGGCAAACGCATCGGCATTTCCCGCGCACACCTGATCCATTCCCTCCTTCACCGGAGCGGGCATAAAGCTGATTTTGATACCGGTTTTTTCCGACCACAGCCTCCAGAGGTCAATGACAGAGCCTTTCACCTCTCCGTCATTATCTTTATAGGAATACGGCGGACCGGCCATCGGACAGGTAACAGAAATTTCGTTGAACTGCGCAAAAACAGGGTTCCGCCCTGCTGCGCCGGATTCGGGATTTTCAGAGCAAATCCCCGGAATCACGGTTCCCAAAAGAATAAAAACAATGAGTTGTATTTTTTTCATTTTTTTTGTACCTCCCCTGTTTTTCTTTCTGCATATCTTTTGCAATATATCATCAAAAATGTCAAATCCAAAATAGTCTGTGAAAAATAACTTATTGAGAAATAAATATTTTTTTTGTTTATACCGGTTCTCCATTGATTTAATCCAATACTGTCAGTTTTTCCGCAGTTCCGTCTGTGCAAAAAACCGCTCCGCTTAATTTTTGCACTCCTCCGGATCAGTATCAGGTCAATGGCGAATTGGTATTATACGTCTTTGCTGCGGAAAAACTTCCGGGGCAGCATGTTTACAAGGCAGCAGAAAGTGAAAATCAGGAACAGTGAATTAAGTAAGATTCCATAAATTTTCGGGCATAAAATTTTCAGAAAAACCCAATTTTTCAGAAAAATCCGGTTTTTTGAATACACGAAAATTTTTGTTTGCCTACTTATCTGTTCATTTTGCAGATAATTTGTCCTATTATGAGGGAAAACAGCAAAAGCGCAGAATCAAATCAGGGGTGGTTTCAAAGAAATGAAAAACAAAATCATTAAGGAATCAAAGATTATGTGCGTATGTGGGTATTGGGACTTGTAATACCAATTCGCCATTGCTTTTATACAATGCGGAGGAGTGCAAAAATTAAGCTGAGCGGTTTTTTGCACACGCTCAACAGCGAAAAAAACTGACGGTATTGTATTAAATCAATGGAGAATTGGTATTACTCTGGAAAAAAGTCAGAACAGGTATGGATTTGGCTGGCGATGGAACGCCTGACACGGCGTATTGCCGGGCCGCCTTCGGAGACAGTTCATCAGAAACATGCCGGAATTTTTGGGTATCTCTTCCGGCTGATTACCTTAAGGTGATTTATGAAAATAAATATCCCATTTCAGTTCACAGGCACAGGCTGGAAGCTTATGCTACTGCTTCATTTCATTTTAATTTATGGGTATCTCTCTGATGAATACCGGGTGTCGGATTACGCTGACGCTAATCCGACCTGCAATTTTAAGTGAAATGATGCACTACTAATTATCAGCATGAAAAGTCCCACTATCTTTTTTCCGGTCATAAGTAGGGTTCCATAAATTTTCGTGTATAAAGTTTTCAGGATGTCCGGATCGGGGTTTCCCACAGAGAACACAGAGAAAAAAACACCCGCAGAGGACACAGAGGAAAAAATTATGTTTATTAAGGACTGTTCCATAAATTTTATACCCGAAAATTTATGGAAGGTTACTTAAGTAGGATTCCATATATTTTGTGGTATAAAAGAATGGATTCACAGGAATGGATTCCTTTGTATGGTTTTATGAAATCTTTATCCCATAAAATATATGAACCTTACTTACAGTCAGGCAAAAATCATACCATAAAAACAAAATTGAATCATTATACATTAAAATTTATGGAAGGTTATTTATCATAAAAATTATGAAAATCATTTTATACTGCCATCTTTTTTCAATGGTTCGGCAATTTTTTCTGATTTTCAATCTGCAAAAATATAACATCTTGAAATCATTAAATACCAATTTTCAGGCATGAAATTATAACCTATTGAAATTATTAAATCAGAAATTTTTTACCGAACCATTGTTTTTGCATCTTCCGCAAAACAGTCCTCAGGCAGTTCTGCTGCCAGGCGTGAGCGGATCATTGCCACATGATTGGGATTTTCTATTTTCCTGCCATCAAAATCCGTGACATAAAAAACATCCACAGCCTGCTCTGCCATAGTGGAAATCCGTGCGCTTCCAATATTGAGTCTGCACCGGAACAGGGCATCTGTAAGCCGGAACAGAAGACCGGGAGCGTCCATTGCAAAGACCTCAATGACGGTGAAATCAGAGGATGCGGTATTGTCCACATGAACACGGGAGGGAAATTTCCGGAACATGGCTGTCTGCGCTGTTCCATCGGAAATTCTTTCTGTAATGGCATTGAGGATATTGAGTTTTCCGGACAGAGCCGCGCGGAGTTCCCGCTGGGCCCTTGCCCAGCGTTCCTCTTCAAAAATCAGATCCCGCGGAGGCATGACCTGAAAAACACTCAGCGCGATATGATTCCGCCAGGTACAGGTACGGGCTTCCAGAATGCTGATGCTGTTGATGGCAAAAACACCTGCAATCTTTGAAAAATATCCGGGCATATCCTTTCCGCAGATCGTTACAGTGCGTGTGGCTGATGCCTGTGGCCGTAAAATTTTCCATACAAAATCCTGTGATCCCAGAGATTGGAACATGTGCATATGTTCACGAATATCGCTTTCCGCTGTCTGAAGCAGATAGCGGGATGGCATCAGATGCAGAAGAGCTTCACACTGCTTTTTTTCTTCTGCCGGAACCCGGCCCAGAATCAGATCTGTTTTTTCTTTCAGTCTGCCGGAATCTTCCTCTCCATTTTCCCCGCTTTCAATACAGCCCAGTGTTTTCACAAACAGATTCCGCAGCAGCACGGCTGTCCATTCATTCCAGGCACTGGGGCCGGTGGCAATGCGATCCGCGACAGTCAGGAGCCAGAGCATCCGAAGCCGGTCTGGATTCCGGATTCTGCGCGCACAGTATGCAATGGTCTCTTTGTCATCCATATCCCGGCGTGTGGCTGTATGAAACAGAAAAAGATGTTCCCGAACCAGAAAGGCCACAGTTTCCGCATCTTCCTTTCCGTATCCCATTTCCCCCATCACCCGCAGGGCAGTTTCCGCTCCCGCAGTGCAATGATCCTTTTCCGGAACCCCTTTGCCGATGTCATGGAGCAGCGCGGCCCACAGCAGCAGATTTCTGCGGGGCAGTTCATGGCAGATCTGCGCGCAGAGACTGTCTTTGCTTCTGTCTTCGGACGTGCCGAAATCCCTGATGATGCTGACAGTGTGCAGCAGATGCCTGTCCACCGGATGGATATGCCAGGTATCGTATTCAATGCGGTTTGTCACAGAATCCATTTCCGGAATCAGCCTTGACAGCAGCCCGGTGCTGTGCATTTCATTGAGCACACTGCAGGCTTCCGGAGAACGGAAAAGCAGGAGGCGTTCAAACAGTTCCACTGCATCAGGCAAAGAACAAAGTTTCCGGTCTGCAAGATGGGCAAATTCCCTTATCAGCCGTCTGGTTTCAGTGCCAAGTGGTATCTGCAGCATCGCGCTTTCCTCAAATATTTTCAGCAGCAGCAGGGGATTTTGAAGAATATGCCCGGATGAAACAAAGAACAGGAAATTTTTGCGGATTTCCAGTCCTTCCACTGCGGTCTGCTTCTGTCTGCCGATTTCCAGACTGAACCATTTTTTTGTTTTTCCGGATTCACCAAGAAAGATCAGATGGTTCTGCTTTACTGTCTCCATATGTCCCTGCAGATCGCGCAGAAAGGTTTCCACACCCTGGGTGCTGTTTTCTTTGCAGTAGTCAAACATCTGCGCGATCCGCACCTGATTTTCAAAATGAAGCTGATCATATTTTCTGTCTGTCAGCAGGTGAAGAGCACTGCGGACATTCCATATGAATGACAGGGAATCCATAAGAGATGCAAATTCCTCATGGGACAGCCATCCCTCATATTCCAGATCTCTGGGTGTTTTCATATTAAAGCGGATTCTTGAAAGCCAGAGCATGGTGTGATAATCCCGCAGTCCGCCCGGCCCCTCTTTGAGATTGGGCTCCAGAAGATAAGTTGAATTTCCGAAATATTCATGCCGGTTCCGGTTTGCTGCAATCATCCATTCCACAATTTTGCGGGATCGCCTGAAAATGATTTTTTCCTGTACCTGTGTCTGCAGTTCCGAGTGCAGCGGTGACATACCGCAGATGAAACGGGCATCAAGAAGCGATGTCAGGACTTCAAAATCTTTGGCTCCCAGGCTGATGCAGTCTTTGACAGATCTGGTGGCATGACCGATATCCAGACCAATGTCCCACAGCGGATAGATGATTTCACGGATGAGAGCTTCTGCTTTTTCCGGAACCTCTTTTTTGAAAAGAAAAAGAATATCCACATCTGAATGAAGGCACTGCTCCTGCCGGCCGTATCCGCCCAGAGCAATAATGGCATAGGGATTTCTGATAATCTCCATTCCCGGACCCACCATGCTTTTTTCAAAACTCTCCCGGAAATAATCATCCAGAATTCCTGCATTCCGCTCCATGAAATCCCCTGGCCTTTGCCTGAGAAATTCTGAAACCAGATTGTCTTTCTTCTGCCGGAGATCCGCTGCTGCTTTTTGGCAGGCATGTTTGATTTCTTTTTCCAGCATACCGGGCAATCCTCCTTTACATATTTTTTTGCTGTTTATTCTGTTACAGAAAGCAAAGGATATGCCAGACTGGAAAATAATCGTATATCTGTCTTAAATTTCAGATATTGCATAGAAAGCCGGATGTCAGAAGATAAGGGAATCTGTTACAAAAATGTTTTTAATTCAGGATATGCCATACAAATTTGCTATAAATACCGGGACAGGATTTTTCAAAACTGTTTTTGATAAGCAGGCAAACGAAATTTTTCGTGTATTCGAAAAACCGGATTTTTTCGAAAAATCCGGTTTTTATAAAAATTTTATGCCCGAAAATTTATGCTGACGTATACTGATTCGCCATTGACTTGATACAATCCGCAGTCCCGTCCGAACAGATCCGGAGGAGTGCAAAAATTAAGCAGAGCGGTTTTTTGCACAGACAGAACAGCGGAAAAACTGACAGTATTGGATCAAACCAGTGGAGAATCGGTATTATACTGATCCAATTTTGTTTTTTTATAAAACCGGAACATATTCTGACAGCAGGTCAAACCGGCTGATAATGTCATCCTTTCCGGGATTATGATTTGTTTTTTCAGATTTTCTTTTTTATAATAATATCAATCCTTACGGATTTTTTCCGTCCGTGTGTCAGCCCCGAATCAACGGATTTGCCCCTTGCATCTGATCAGAGCCGAAATTTTTTTATATTGATTTTGGATAAAGGGCAATATATAAGTATCAGATTTGGTTTTTTCCGAAAACCGGAACAATTTGGCAGCATGGCAGGCATGGATTTTTCATCTTTCTGAAATCCATGCCTGAAAACGATCCATACAGTTATACAGCAGCCATTTTCATATAATATTTATGCCTTACGCACCTGAAATTTTTGTCTCTGATTCGCAGTTTCAACTGCGTAACTCCTAATCATGCAGAAGATATCTGTGCTGACTATTTTAAATATACTGAAATTTATTGTTATATTTCTCCTGACACTTGCCCTCCCCCTTTTCTCCGGCCCGGCAAATGCCCTTATCCCGGCCACGGCTGAATCACAGGCTGCAGACAGATCCTCAGCCATGCCCCCTTTTCTGAGCCTGCCGCTGGAAGGTGATATTCCCTCCATTGATCCGGGACTTGTCTATGAGCAGATAGGCATAGAAGTGAGTGAGCAGTTGTTTCTGGGACTCACGGATTTTGCACCCCAAACCTATGAACCTGTTCCGGAACTGGCAACGCACTGGACTGTCAGCAAAGACGGCAAAGTCTATATTTTCTATCTGCGGCAGGATGTCACATGGACAAACGGGGAACCGGTTACTGCCCATGATCTGGTATGGGCTGTCCGCCGCAATCTCATGCTCGGTACAAATGCCAGTTACATGTATGCCTTTTATGTGCTGAAAAACGGAGAGGCCGTCAGAACCGGAAAAATCAGAGATGTCTCCCAACTGGGAGTGACTGCCCTGGATGATTATACTGTGGAATTCACTCTGGAGCATGAAACAGCCTATTTTCCGGCTATGGCCGGTCTGTGGATATACCGGCCCCTGCATCGCACCACCCTTGAGGAATACGGAACCAGATGGACTGAACCCCGGTATATCCAGTCCAACGGCTCCTACCTTCTTTCTGAATGGAAAAAAGGCAAACTCATGGTTCTGAAAAAGAACCCTGATTATTATGATGCCGCGAAAGTGGGGATTCCGGAAATCCGTTTTCATGTGGTTCCTGAAAGTCACGCTGGTATGGTGATGTACAAAAATCATGATATTGACATCCTGGGCGGCAATTATCTGCACCTGCCCCTGACAGAGGTGCCAAATATCAAAACTGATCCGGATCTGTCCAAAGAATATTTTTCACACCCGGGTTTCTGCAATTATGCTTACGGATTCAATGTCAGACGGCCCCCGATGGACAATC
>CAZHPS010000004.1:0-41775 GCA_964534335.1 uncultured Desulfobacterales bacterium | reverse complement strand
GCCCCTCTCAAGAGGGGAATTGATACCATAAAATCCAAATTGGTCTTGCAGTAGTTTTCCTGTACCTGTGGCATATATTTTTTTTATAATCTTAAGGATATGAAAATGGGTGCTGTACAAGAGAAAAGTCAGGCGCGGCACAAGCGCAAAAAAAGAATCAGAAAAAAGCTCACCGGTACACCGGAGCGTCCCAGAATGAGTGTTTTCCGGAGCGCGAAACATATCTATGCACAAATCATTGATGACACAAAAGGTCAGACTCTGGTCGCGGCCTCCAGCGTGGAACCGGCCGTAAAAGAGCATCCTGATGCGGTTTCTGCCAAAGGAAAAATCCCGGTCTCTGTCATTGTCGGCAAACTGACTGCGGAACGTGCATTAAAAAAAGGTCTGAAAAAAGTTGTGTTTGACCGCAACGGATTTCTTTATCACGGCAGAATCAAAGCCGTTTCAGACGGTGCGCGTGAGGCCGGATTGGATTTTTAACCATACATAAGGAGGCAGTGCCGTGGTCTTGCAGGCAAAAAAACAGGATGGGGACGAAAATCAGTTCATTGACAAGGTTGTGCATATAAGCCGGGTCGCCAAGGTTGTCAAAGGCGGCAGGCGGTTCAGCTTCAGCGCAATTGTGGTTGTGGGAGACGGACAGGGCAGCGTGGGATACGGGCTGGGCAAAGCAGGCGAAGTCCCCGAAGCCATCCGCAAAGGCGTTGACAATGCCAAAAAAACTATGGTCAGGGTTCCGATCACAGAGGGAACCATTCCCTTTGAGGTAATCGGCAAATTCGGCGCAGGCCGGGTACTGCTCAAACCAGCATCACCCGGAACAGGTCTGATAGCCGGCGGAGCTGCCCGCGCAGTGCTGGAAGCCGCAGGCGTGCAGAATATTCTGACAAAATGTATCGGAACCAACAACCCCCACAATGTGGTCAAAGCCACAGTCGAAGGACTCCGCCAGCTCCAAAGCCGGGAACAGATCGCGGCAAGACGGGGCAGAACAGTTGGGGAACTCTGATTCAGACATGGAATTTTTGCGAGGAAGAAAAATGGCCGGAAAGTTAAGAATAACCTTGGTAAAAAGCATGATCGGGCAGCCGGAAAAACACCGCCGCGTACTCCGGGGCATGGGACTGACCCGTATGAACAGAACCGTTTTTCTGGAAAACACCCCCTCCATAAGGGGAATGATACAGAAAGTATTCCATATGGTCAGGGCAGAGGAGATGCTTGATGAAACTCCATGAACTCGCGCCTGCCAAAGGCGCACGCAAAAACCGCAAACGCGTGGGACGGGGTCCCGGATCCGGAAGAGGCAAAACCGCAGGACGGGGAACCAAGGGACAGAAAAGCAGATCCGGCGGATCACTCAGACCCGGATTTGAGGGCGGACAGATGCCCATTCACCGCCGCCTTCCCAAACGCGGTTTTACCAATATCTTCAAAAAGAAAATTGCTGTTGTAAACCTCCGTGACCTGGCCCGGTTTGAATCCGGTGCAGTCATTGACGAAAACCTGCTGAAACAGGCCGGTCTCGTCAAGGGAAAATATGACAGCATCAAACTCCTTGGCAAAGGCAATGTTTCCTCTCCGGTGACTGTCCGGATTCCTTTGGTCAGCACAGGCGCAAAAGACAAAATCCTGGCAGCAGGCGGTACTGTCGGATAATCCCGGAACACGCGCATCTCTGCACTGTTCACAGAAGAATACCTTTGAACACCACTCAGAGACGCGGATAAGGGAAAGTCCGGTGTTCCCCCATCTTGGTGCGGAACATACCGGGCTCAACGGGAGAGTATATGGTAAGCACCGGGTTTCAGAACATATTCAAAATACCTGAACTGAAAAAACGGGTATTGTACACCTTTGCACTGCTCGCAGTGTACCGGGTGGGAGTGCATGTGCCAACTCCGGGAATAGACAGTGTGGCACTGGCCTCCTTTTTTTCCGGAGCCAAAAGCACACTTCTTGATCTGTTCAATATTTTTTCAGGCGGAGCGCTGGAGCGTCTGTCTGTGTTTGCTCTGGGAATCATGCCCTATATCAGCGCATCCATTATTCTGCAACTGCTGACAGTCGTGATTCCCCACCTTGAACGCCTCTCAAAGGAAGGCGACCAGGGACGCAAAAAAATCACCCAGTACACCCGTTACGGCACTGTGGTACTGAGCATCATACAGGGATTCGGCATCAGCATCGGGCTGGAAAGCATGACATCCGGCACCGGAGTGCCGGTGGTCATTGATCCGGGCTGGAGCTTCCGTCTTATGACTGTCATCACCCTTACCGCAGGAACCGCGTTCATCATGTGGCTGGGCGAACAGATCACTGAAAGGGGAATCGGAAACGGAATCTCCCTTATCATCTTTGCAGGAATAGTCGCGGGAATGCCCTCTGCCATCGGCAATACCTTCCGCCTGCTTTCCAGCGGACAGATGGGCATATTCGCAGTTGTGCTGCTGGTAATTTTCATGACAGCAGTGGTGGCCCTGATTGTATTTGTGGAACAGGGACAGCGCAGAATACCCGTGCAGTATGCCAAACGGGTCGTGGGACGCCGCATGTACGGGGGCCAGAGCACTCATCTGCCCCTGAAAATCAACACATCAGGCGTAATACCCCCGATTTTTGCATCCTCCATTATTATGTTCCCGGCCACACTTGCCAATTTTGTAAATGTGCCCTGGATGCAGACCGTGTCCAATGCAATGGTTCCGGGACGTGCCGCATATGAACTCCTGTATGTGGCATTCATCGTCTTTTTCTGCTATTTCTACACAGCCGTCACCTTTAACCCGGTGGATGTGGCCGAAAACATGAAAAAGCACGGAGGATACATACCCGGCATCCGTCCGGGAAAACGCACAGCCGATTATATTGACCGGGTACTTACCCGCATCACCCTCGGCGGAGCCATATATGTTTCCACAGTATGCGTACTCCCGTCCATACTCATGACCAAATTTCACGTTCCCTTTTATTTCGGGGGAACAGCCCTGCTCATTGTGGTCGGTGTCGCAATTGACACAGTGGCACAGATTGAATCCCACATGCTCACCCGGCACTATGAGGGATTTCTCAAAAAAAGCGGGGGCGGCAGAATTAAGGGACGGAGATAACACACACCCGGAAAATCCCGGTTTGTTTCCGGCGCATTTCCGTGATTTGCGTGGTTAAAAAACCGCGCACAGATTCAGGATTGACCAGAGTATCAGGCGGTTTACAGAAAAAATACCCCGGGTGATTTTTTTAAACCTGAATTTCAGACATAAAAAAACTCTGTGCCATTCTCTGCGGTAAAAAAAAACCGGTGCAGACTTTGCCGGACAAAGTCACTCTGAGATTATAAAAAAACCGGCACATATTTTTGCCGGACTAAATCAGTCAGAAGGGTATAATCATTTTTGTAAACTGCCTTATGTATCAGTATTCCGGTACTCCGGAACAGACCCCGGACAGCCGGACAGGAAACAGCACAGATGACAAAAGAGGAAGCTATAAAAGTGCAGGGAACCGTAATGGAAACCCTGCCCAATGCAATGTTCAGGGTGGAACTGGAAAACGGACACCGGATACTGGCGCATATATCCGGAAAAATGCGTATGCACTTCATCCGGATTCTTCCCGGCGATACAGTCACAGTTGAGCTCTCCCCCTATGACCTCACAAGGGGCAGAATCACCTACCGCTCAAAATAGGACTGAAACCGGACTGTTTTCTGTACCCGCATTTTTTTTACAGAAGATTAAAACAGGAGTGATACAATGAAAGTCAGGGCATCTGTCAAAAAAATCTGCAGCAAATGCAAAATTGTCCGCAGAAAAGGCGTGCTCAGAGTTATCTGCGAAAACAAACGTCACAAACAGCGGCAGGGATAGAGGAGGCTGATTTTGGCAAGAATTGCAGGAGTGGATTTACCAAGACGGAAACGGATTGAAATCGGACTGACCTATATTTACGGCATAGGACTGTCCACATCAAAACGTATCCTCAAACAACTGGATATTGATTCCAATACCCGGACAGATGATCTCAGCGAAGTCCAGATCAATGACATCCGCAGGGTGATAGACAGTGACTGCAGGGTGGAAGGCGAGCTCCGCACTGAGATTTCCATGAATATCAAACGCCTTATGGACCTTGGATGCTATCGGGGACTGCGGCATAGGAAATCCCTTCCCGTGCGCGGCCAGCGGACCAGCACCAATGCCAGAACACGCAAAGGCCCCAGAAGGTCTGCGGTAAAGAAAAAAGGCGCAGCAACCAAAAAGTAATGACAGGGGATTGATTTTGGAAACAATCTTTCAAACAGCAACGGAATATCCGTTCAAGTGTGGGGGGATGTAACACAGTATGCCGAGAAGAGCCCGTGCAAAGAAAAAGGAAAAAAAGAATATCCTGAACGGTGTCGTGCATATCCAGTCAACGTTCAACAATACCATTGTCACAATTACGGATCCGTCCGGCAGCATAGTTTCCTGGTCAAGTGCAGGCGCACAGGGATTCAAAGGCTCCCGGAAAAGCACACCCTTTGCCGCTCAGATGGCAGCAGAGGATGCAGCAAAAAAAGCAATGGAACATGGAATGCGCAATGTTGAAGTCTTTGTCAAAGGCCCGGGCGCAGGCCGTGAATCTGCTCTGCGATCCCTGCAGGCCGTTGGATTCAATGTTCTGATGATCAGGGATGTCACACCCATTCCCCATAACGGATGCCGTCCGCCCAAACGGCGCAGGGTATAGGAACAAGGAGGATAAAATTTGGCACGATACACAGGATCGGTTTGCAGGTTATGCCGCAGGGAAAACCTGAAATTGTTTCTCAAGGGAGACCGCTGTTATTCTGACAAATGCGCGTTTGACCGCCGGGGCTATCCCCCGGGACAGCACGGTCAGCGCCGCAGGGGAAAAATTTCAAACTACGGCGTCCAGCTCCGTGAGAAGCAGAAAGTCAAACGGATGTACGGACTTGGGGAAAAACAGTTCCGCCTGTTTTTTGAAAAAGCCGACCGACAGAAAGGCATCACAGGCATCAACCTGCTGATAATGCTGGAACGCCGTCTGGACAACGCAGTCTACCGGGCCGGTTTTGCAAATTCACGCACCCAGGGACGCCACTTTGTCCGGCATAACCATTTTCTTGTCAACGGCAAAAAAGTGAACATCCCCTCCTATGAGGTCCGCACCGGCGATATTATTGAAGTGCATGAAAAAAGCCGCAAAGTCCAGGCCATCACAGACGCTCTGGATGCAGTGGCCCGAAGAGGGGTCCCCCAGTGGATTGAACTGGACAAAGAGAACATGAAGGGAAAGATCAAAAGTTTTCCGGTGCGCGAGGATCTGACTATGCCAATGCAGGAGCAGCTGATTGTGGAGCTTTATTCCAAATAGTCTGTTTTATTTTTTGCAGATTGCTGATGACAGGACTGTATCAGACTGCTCGGACATCTTCTGATCTGAAGTGAGGATAAATGTCATCAAATGAACTTATGTACATGAACTGGCGGGAAATCATCCGGCCGGAAAAAGTTCAGGTAACCAGCACCCCGTCCTATGGAAAGTTCGTTTGTGAACCGCTTGAACGGGGCTTTGGCATAACCATCGGAAATTCTCTGAGACGCATAATACTCTCCTCTCTGTACGGAGCGGCTGTCGTATCTGTCAGATTTGACAGAATCATGCATGAATTCAGCGTTATTCCCGGAGTTTTTGAGGATGTTTCCGAGATTATCCTGAATCTGAAAGAGGTACGTCTCAGGGTCTCTGATCCTGAACCCAGGCAGATACGCATCCAGGCCGCAAAAGAGGGGGAAATAAAAGCCGGTGATATTATCAGTGATGACGGCAGAGTCACTGTCCTGAACCCTGACCAGCATATCGCCACCCTCAGGCAGGGCGCGTCTCTGAACATGGAAATGCAGGTCAAAGTCGGAAAGGGGTATTCCCTGTCAGAGGCCAACAGGGATGAAGACGCACCAATCGGCACAATTCCCATTGATGCCGTGTTTTCTCCCATCAGACGCGTAAGCTATGTGGTGGGAAATGCCCGTGTGGGCCAGCGCACAGATTATGACAGACTGACCATGGAAGTCTGGACCGACGGCAGCATCAGACCCGAAGATGCAGTTGCATATGCATCCAAGATACTCAAGGAGCAGATGTCCCTCTTCATCACATTTGACGAAGAGGTTGAACCTGAACCGGATCGCAGGTCCGAAGACCAGCAGAAACCAAAATTTAACGAAAATCTTTACAGAAGCGTTGAAGAGCTCGAACTTTCGGTGCGCAGTGCCAACTGCCTGAAAAATGCCAACATACTCAAAATATACCAGTTGGTTGCCAAAACCGAGGCCGAAATGCTCAAGACCAAGAATTTCGGAAGGAAATCTCTCAATGAGATTAAAGAGGTTCTGTCCGGGATGGGGCTTTCGCTTGGAATGAAACTTGATGGATTTGCGGCTCCTGAACAGGACGCAGACGAAGGGGAGTAAAATTCTATGAGACATCAGAATGCAGGAGTCAAATTAGGCCGGACAGGCAGCCACAGAAAAGCCCTGTTCCGGAACATGGTGACATCCCTGTTCAAATATGACTGTATCCGGACGACAGACACCAAGGCCAAAGCCCTGCGCGCATGGGCCGACCATCTGGTCACCCTTGCAAAAAGAGGCGATCTCCATGCCAGACGCCAGGCTCTTGCCATTGTAAGGGAAAAAAATGTCGTCCACAAACTGTTTGCAGAAGCAGCAGACCGCTATGGCAGTGTCAGCGGCGGATACACCCGGATTGTAAAACTCGGACCCCGGCCCGGAGACTGCGCACCCATGTCCCAGATTGAACTCATGGCAAGGGAAAAAAGCACAAGTCTGAAAAAACCCGCGAAAAAAGACACTGCTTCTGCTCAAAAACCAGCACCCGCAGAAGAAAAAAAGGCACAGCCCGAATCCGGAAATGAACAGTCTGTGCAAAATGCCGGCGCATCATCTGATGAACCTGACAAAACGCCGGATCTGACAGCAGACACAAAAACAGAGGAACAGACCGCAGGGGAAATCACCGCAGAAATCCGGAAAGATTCATAAACAGCGGATTCTCATTATCCCCTGCAAATCCATATAGCAAAAAGCTCTGTCTGTAAAAGGCGGGGCTTTTTTCATTTGCACCCCCGGAGCGGAGTGCAAAAATGCAAAAAATCGCTCCGCTTAATTTTTGCACTCCTCCAGTGCAGCGGTTTTTTGCACACGCGCAACTGTATTTTACCGTTTTTACCATTACAGTTTCATTTTTTTCGCGGTTTTCTTGGTTTTACATTTTACCGTTTTACATTTTCCATTTTTCCCGTTTTTATAAAAAAGGGAGGTATTTATGGATCAGATCAAAATCATGATCAACGGCGCACCCGGCAATATGGCAGCCGAACTTATCCGCCATGCCGCAGACAATACAAGATTTGTCCTTATTCCCCTGTCTCTGACCGGCCCTGAAATCACAGACAGGGAATTTGTTTCAGACAGCATAAAAATAACCCTCATCCCCCCAAATCAGCGCGATACCCTTATCAGGGAAATCCAAAAAAAACACGGCAACTTCATTTCTGTTGATTTCACCCATCCCTCAGCAGTCAATGACAATGCCGCGTTTTACTGCAAAAACAGACTCCCCTTTGTCATGGGAACCACCGGCGGAGACCGGGAAAAACTGGCACACACCATAAAATCCTCAGAAATTTCCGCTGTCATAGCTCCCAACATGGCAAAGCAGATCGTGGGATTTCAGGCCATGATGGAATACGCAGCAGAACATTTCCCCGGACTTTTTGACGGATATTCCCTTGAAATCCGGGAAAGTCACCAAAAAGGAAAAGCAGACACCAGCGGAACAGCCAAAGCTATGGTTACATATTTCAGCCGACTGGGATGTGATTTTTCCGCAGATCAGATTCTGAAGGAAAGAGATCCGGACATTCAGGCAAAACACTGGGGCATTCCCGAAGAATATCTCAAGGGACATGCCTGGCATACCTATACCCTGCTCTCAGATGACACCACAGTAAAATTTTCCTTTACGCACAATGTCAACGGACGTGACATATATGTAAAAGGAACCCTGGACGCGGTCATTTTTCTTGCAGAAAAACTAAGACAGGGCATAAAGGGAAAAATCTTTTCCATGACTGACGTGCTGAAAAAAATATAAGGCAGGAACATATTGAAAGGACTGATCTCCGCCATACAGTTCATCACCATACTGCCTGCAGGAAAACCCGGAACCTTTGAGCCTGCCGCAATGATCCCCTGTTTTCCCCTTGCAGGACTGATCATCGGTCTGCTGCTTTCTTTGCTTGATATAACTGCCTCTTATCTGTGGTCACACAAGTCCGCGGCAATTTTGGATGTAATTTTTCTGGTATGGATTACCGGCGCGTTTCATCTCGACGGTCTGGCAGATACAGCCGATGGTCTCTACGGTCATACAACCCGTGAAAGATCTCTGGAAATCATGAAAGACAGCCGCATCGGTTCAATGGCCCTGGTCACAGTCATATGCGCCCTGGCTGCCAAATGCACCGGAATTTCAGAAATGACACACTTCCGCTCCCTGTTCCTGATCCTGATCCCGGCTTATGCCAGGGGTGCAATGCTGTTCGGATTCTGCTTTCTGGAATACTGCAGACCCAAAGGCGGAACCGGACATGCCTTTTTTCAGAAAAAAATTCAGTGCACAGCATTCCGCTGGCTCACGCTCCCTTTTTTCCTGTCCCTGTTCTGCGGATGGCGGGGAGTGCTGCTCAATACCGTATTTGTCTGCACAGTTGCATTGCTTGTGCTGTTTTATAAAAAACGCATGGGCTGCATAACCGGAGATATGCTGGGAGCCATGACAGAAATCACAGAATCAGCTCTTTTTATGACCGCAGCAATGGGAGGCACTGCATGATACACGGACACGGAGGAAATATCCGCACACTCGCAGAAGAATTGGGATGCAAACCTTCTGATATAATTGATATGAGTTCCAATGTAAATCCCCTCGGCCCCCCTCCCGGTCTGATCGGCTATCTCAGGGAGAACATGGAACTCATCAATGCCCTGCCTGATGCAGATGCAGCCGGTGCATTGCACGCATTTTCCCGCGCCCATAATCTCAGTCCCGCTCAGGTTCTGGCCGGAAACGGCACCACCCAGTTTATTTATTCCCTTCCCCAGGCACTTGGAACCGGACATGCCCTCATAGTCGGCCCCACCTATGCTGACTATGCTGATGCCTGCACCATGCACTGCATACCCCATGATTTTCTTTTTGCATCAGCAGATCAGGATTTTGTGCCGGATCTGCACCAAATCTCACACGCGGCAGCAAAGGCCGACACTGTTTTTGTCTGCAATCCCAACAACCCCACAGGAACCCTGATTTCCTTTCCTGCCCTGAAAAAACTCTGTATCTCCCATCCCAAAACAAGATTCATCATAGACGAATCCTATCTGCCTTTTGCAAACCATGAAACCGATCACAGCATGATCCATTCCGGCCTTGCCAATGTCATTGTCCTGAACTCCATGTCCAAAATCTTCCGCATCCCCGGCCTGCGAATCGGTTTTCTCATTGCAGATCCGGACATCATCACAAAAATGACCCGGTATGCCCTGCCCTGGAGTGTCAACGCTATGGCCCTGAATGCAGTAATCTGGCTCATGGAACACCCGGAAATCACAGACAGGTTTGTGAAAGAAACACAGGAGTTTCTGTCTGCTGAAACAAAGATTTTTTTTCACACTGTGCAATCTCTGCCCCATATCCGCCTGTTTCCCACCTGCACTTCCTTTATTCTTGCCCAGTTAAAAGGTTCCCGAAATGCAGAACAAATCTGCGCAGAACTCGCACAGGAAAAAATCCTCATCCGCAACTGTGCAAATTTCAGGGGGCTGTCTGAGAGGTTTGTCCGTATTTCTCTGAAAACATCCGAAATCAACCGTATGCTTGCACAAAGACTGGGAAGACCTGAATGAACCGGATATCATATTTGCGGTACTATTGCTTTGTCAGGTTTCATTTTGTGAATTTTAACAGCAAATAAGGCACAGAGACCGCAAAATTTGTACTCACAGATTCAATATTGACAAGGCATTGGTATAGCAAATCGCTGTTTAAAACATGCTTCTGAAAAAAGCAGCATGTTATAACAAATCGCTTTCAAAGTTCGGGGAATGCCTCTTTTTTTTTAAGCCACGAAAAACACGAACAGCACGAAAAAACAGCATTTGGTATGCCCATGTTTTGAAAGCGAATTGGTATTACAATCAGATGGAAAAAAACTGGCCTGAAAATATTTCGGGCCTCTGTCTGTTTTCAGACTGCCACGAAGATACAAAGAAACAAAATCCCGCGAAAATTTAATACTCAGCCGGTTTTCAGATTTCACATCCCCTTTTTTGATTCATCTGTCTGATTTTTCATAAAAAACAATTGTCACAAACCCTGCCTCTCTTATTTTTGCATATCCATACTGTTTTTCTTATGGTATAATCAGCAGATTGGAAAGTTTTCCAAAGACCGGTTTCCAGAGCGGTTCCGGGAGTGCAGAAATTGCATTTCTGCACGGGTGTGCTGTTCAGTTCCGGAGTGCAAAAATACAATTTCTGCATTCCTCCGGAAAGTTGCTGATCTGCTGATACTGTCAGAAGCTAATCTCTGAAATCCGGGATCAGAGCCGGGAGCGTGAGCGACCGCAATATGGGACAATCCTCATGTTATAAAAAAGATTGAAAAGGAGTCTGGTCATGGCACGGATACTTGTTATAGATGATGACAAAGGGATTCGCAATATGCTCAAAGTCCTGCTGGAACGCGCAGGACATGAAATTACCGAAGCTGTTGACGGCAGGGAGGGAATTGAAAAATTCCGCACCAATCCCACAGATCTGATTATTACGGATGTTGTTATGCCGGAAAAAGACGGCATTGAGGTAATGCTGGAACTGAAACGGGAGTTTCCCGGAGTCCGGGTTATTGTCATTTCAGGCGGCGGGGTGGTTCCCCCTGAATATTATCTGGAGTGCGTCAAAGGACTGGGCGCTGCTTACACACTGGAAAAACCTTTTGATGTGGATGTACTGCTGGCTACGGTTGAAATGTCATTGAAATGATTTCCGTCAGAAATGCCCGGACTTATGGCACATTTGTCATCCATTGGTTTTATACAATGCGGAATGCAAATCCGGAGGAGTGCAAAAATTAGGCGGAGCGGTTTTTTGCACAGACGAAAAAGCGGAAAAACTTACAATATTGGATCAAACCAATAGCGAATCGGTATGATACCAAACCGCTTTCATAAATCAGGGAATATTCCGTGTTTTTTAAGCATGGAACACACGGGCTGCACGGAAACACATTATTTGAGGATAAAAACCTGTATTCCCATGTTTTAAAAGCGAATTGGTATGAACTCAGCATTACAGAATTTCACTGTTTAAAGAACAGATTCGGAAAGTTCATTTTTGGAAAAAAATTTACTGCGGCCGGATTTTCCGGTATATCAGGCAAAGGAAGGTCAGATGAAACAGGAATTCACTGTTCGGAAATCTGCGATTGAGGATATCAGGCAGATTCACAGGCTGCTTCATACTTACAGTCATCAGGGTGATCTGATTCCCCGGCCCCTGAGTGATCTTTATGATCATGTCCGGGATTTTTCGGTTTCTGCGGACAGGGTCACAAATCAGGTGGTGGGATGCTGTGCATTGCAGTTCTGCTGGGAGGATTTGGCAGAAATACGATCTTTGGTGGTGGAAGAGGAATACCGCAGGAAAAAAGTGGCTTCCGGGCTTGTGGAATCCTGTATCATGGAGGCCCGAAGTTACGGTATGAAAAAACTGTTCTGTCTTACCTTCAAACCTGATTTTTTTTCCAAATTCGGGTTTGTCCGCATCGAACGCTCGGATCTGCCCCTGAAGATATGGGCAGACTGCATGTTATGCGTCAAATTTCCTGACTGCGATGGCATTGCCATGATGAAAGAACTGTAACATTAATGAGGTCATGTATCAGGTGATGGCATTGCCCTTATGAGGGAATCTGGACAGGAATGAGGATATTTTATGCTGAATCATCTGCAGATCCGAATCAAAGCTGCATGGTACAGAGTCATTGATGCACTGAGCTTTAATGACAAAATCCGGGATCTGGCTGATATGCTCAGCCGGAAAACCGGGCATTCCGAGGATGTGACCCCGGATCTGCTTTCCCATCCCGGAGGTTTTATCCGCGCGTTCAGGAAACGGCGCATGGGTATAGCAGAATCCTATATCCGAATTGCCCATGATCTGAACCGGAACAATGTAAGGGAAAGACTTCATGCCCTGAAAAACCTTATGCATCTTTCCTTTCATGCCAAGACTGTGAGTATGCCCCTGAATACAGCACGGGTCCAGATCGAAATCATGAAAGAGGCCGTAAAAAACATCCATGACCGGCGCCGTCAGATGGAGATGATAGCGGATTTTTCCCTGGCTTCCTACGGACATGAGACAGTCATACGCGGTTTTCTCCGGGAGCTGAGACGGGTGGAAGCTCCGGAAATGGGCAAAGCCCTGAGGGAACTGGATTTGGGATGGGATTCCCATGTGCATGACAATCTTTCCACCGGCAGAAAAACTCCGACCCAGTTGATTCTGGATGCCTTTATCAAAGGACTTTCCCGTGTAACCCTGGTCTATTATGATCTTCCCAACCGTGACATTATTTTTGAGGCTACGGAAGCAGGACGGATTTTGGGAATAAATGTTTCCCTTGCTGTGGAATTCAGCGTGGGAGCCATGTCCCGGCGCAGGCATTTTCTTTTTCTTACCCCTGCAAAAGACTGCCAGTCCTATCTTGATTTTTTCAACAGCAACTGTGAGATTCTTTCCTCTTTTGTGGACGGGCTGGAGGTGAACCGGGAGCGGCGCCGCGTGGTAATCACATGGATTCTGGAAAATTTCAACCAGACTTACCGGATTATGATCAACCAGGGTTATGATGAAGAAAGCATCTTTGCCCTCAAACCGCTGCGGTTTCAGGATCTGGAGCGCATTGTTCCCCACGGTCAGTATTCCCGTAACCATCTCAGTGAGCTGCTGTATGCAAAACTCAAAGAGGTTCTCCGCAAACGCTCTCTCGCTCTCAGGGTTCAGCATCAGGTGGCTTCCCAGCTCATGCGTGAGGATGCTCTCAGCGGATGGGAGATGGAACGGATTGCAGAGACCTGCCGGAGAACACGGGAGCAGTATACTTCTCTGACACCAGCGGATATCAGCACCTCCTGGTTTTCCGGAAAGAATATTACTGACTATGACTCGGCCTTTCCATCCGAGGATGATGTGATGCCTGAACTCAAGGCTGTGGGAGGAACCCTTGTTTTTGCCAAGCCGCTGGAACGCGGGCTTACACGGGCCATTTCAACAGTTATTGCCAATCATCAGTTTATTGACTGTATTGAGCTGATGAACATGCAGGACAGCATGGAGCGGGATCCGTCTGAAATTGGCCGTCTGAGTCAGTTCATTAACCTTATCAACAACGGAGCAATGGCTGATCTCAGGCAGTTTCTGGAGGACTGGCATACGGAAAAAGTGGATGAGGCACTGCTGGGGCAGGCGTTTGAGAAGTATCATGCAAATCCCCTGATTCCCCTTGCGGCCAGTGCCTCCACCGGCTGGATGCCCCGTGTGCCGGGCATGGGATTTATCCGGAAAACCGGTATTCCGCCCAAATCCCGCAGATATTTTTCCCAGACCCATTACCGGCTTCCCAGGCATGTTTCGGCCCTGATTGTGGGCAAAGGACGCCCCATGCCCGAAGATGACAAGGATGCCATAGATATTTTCTGCCTGGGAAAAAGCGGCAATTTCAAACCCAATCTTCTGGGAGATGAAAAAAATTTCGGACACATCGGCCTAACGCGGATATGGCGGTATCTGAATCCCGCTATGAAAAATATTATCCGCATCAGCATAGGGCTGATTCCGGCCTGGCTGTGGGTGGGGCCCGGTTATGCGCTGCTATGGTTTGGGATCACTTTTTTCCGCAATGTTTTTGTGGATCTGGTGGCTTTTTCCGGCCCCAGTCCCAGAAGGTGGTCTGTCAAAGACATCAATTTTGACAATACCTCCCAGTCCCTTTTCTGGACCGGTTTTTCCGTACCCATACTGGGAATGGTCAAACAGGGTTTTGACCTGTTCTGGCCCTTTGCCCTGAATACACTCTTTTTTGAATGGACAAAGTTTTTTTTCATCTGCATTGCCAACGGGCTGTATATTTCCATGCACAACAAAATCCGGCAGTTTGACAACCGGGTCATCCGCGCCAATTTTTTCAGAAGTGTTCTTGCCTGGCCTTTTTCCGCCATGTTCGCTCCTGTGGGAAATCTGTTTATGATTCCCAGCATTGTGCAGGCAAAATTCTGGTCTGACATGGTGGCAGCTGTGATTGAGGGAATCGGCAAATTCGGGCAGAAAATTGTGCTGCGGAAACGGGATTTTGCCGAAATACTGCCGCTGCTCCGTTCACGGGACAAGGATACCCGGCTGACAGCCATGCTCGACATTCTGTATATATGGGCAAGGCGTCAGCGGGGACAGACCGGGCTGGCCGATATTCTTCAAAGCAGGAAAGGTTTTTTTGCTTTTTTTCATTTTTTTTACAAAAAACCGAAAACAGGAAACAGAGATCGGCTGCCCCCGGAAAAAAGATCAGATCTGGAAGTCATGCTGGAACTGTATCATCCCCAGAGAGCCCAGCTTGAATTAAGCAATTTTATTGTGGAAAAATACAGCCCCGGAGAAGCAGTGGTGCTGACAGAACTGCTCAGCATGAGTCTGGTTTCATTCCACAGATTGCTTAAAAAACTGGACAAAATGGGAGCAAAACCGGATATTCCGGAAACAGTAAATCAGAAAACGGAAGCGGTTCTGTGAAAGAATAGCAGAGTGGGCAAGATTTTTTTGTGCCCGCGTTTCAATCGGTGGACAGCGCTCCGCTTTTATCCACACTGCTGACAGGAAGTGCAGACAATGGAAAAAAAACAGCCTGATGATGGCAAAGAATCATCTGAAACCATAAACATCAACGGATCGCAGGTGGGGGTTGCAGGCAAAGATGTCCGCGTGGATGGTGGAATACATTATCATTATTATCAGCCCCAGTCTCCGCCTGCTGGGCCTCCCGAAAAGCCGAAAGACAGCGGAAACAGCAGCATCCGATGCAAACCGGTCAAAGTCTTTATCAGTTATGCAAGGGAAGACATTGACACGGCAAGAAGACTTTATGCGGATTTGAAGATGACCGGAATTGTGCCCTGGATGGACAAGATTGATCTGCTGCCGGGGCAGAACTGGAAATTCCACATTACAAAGGCCATACGGGAAAGCAGTTTTTTCATTGCCCTGCTGTCCTCAAAATCCCTTTCCAAAAGAGGATTTGTTCAGAAGGAACTGAAACTTGCCCTTGATATTCTTGGAGAATTTTCCGATGAGGATGTTTTTCTCATTCCTGCACGCGTTGATGACTGCCAGCCGGAAGATGAGAGACTGAAATATCTTAACTGGGCGGATCTGTTTCCTTCTTACGAGGCAGGCCGGGATGAAATTATGCGGGTGTTTCAGTATGCCGCATCGGAAAAAACAGAGGAATCTGATGAGCCTGCTGTGATTGCGTCCGTTTCAGAACCGGAAAAAGAATTCACCAATTCCCTCGGCATGAAATTCGTTTATATTCCTCCCGGCACGTTCATGATGGGAAGCCCGGAAGATGAACCGGAACGATCTGAGGATGAAATCCTGCACAAAGTCACGCTTACCAAAGGCTTTTACATGCAGACCACGCAGGTGACACAGAAGCAGTGGAAAGCGGTAATGGGGAATAATCCCTCATATTTCAAAAACTGTGATGAATGCCCTGTGGAAAGTGTTTCATGGAATGATGTGCAGGAATTCATAAAGAAACTGAATGGCATTGAGAAAAAAGAGTTATACTGTCTGCCCACAGAAGCACAATGGGAATATTCGTGCAGAGCAGGGACAGCAACACCCTTTTTCTTTGGAAAATGTCTGTCAACTGATGAGGCAAACTATGATGGCAATTATCCTCTGAAAGGCTGTCCCAAAGGGAAATACAGAGAGAAAACGGTTCCGGTGGGAAGTTTTGCCCCCAACGCATGGGGTCTGTATGACATGCACGGCAATGTGTGGGAATGGTGTCAGGATTGGTATGATACTTATCCTGCAAATGCTGTGACAGATCCTGGAGGCCCGTCAGAAGGCTCCAGCCGTGTCGGTCGGGGCGGAAGCTGGAGCCACCTCGCCAGGCTCTGCCGGTCGGCCTACCGTTACTACGACTCGCCGTCCGGCAGGATCTACTACCTCGGTTTCCGGCTGCTTCTCTCTCCCCAGGTCAGCAGTGAGCAGGGCAGGTAAAGGGCAGGCAGGTGCGGAGCAGGGAGAAGGCACGGCAGACTGCGCAGTTCGAAGTGTAGCGGAGCGGAACGGAGAACAGCGCAGGCGGCAGTGCCTTCGGCAGGGGCATTTTTTTGCAGAACGTGCGCGTAAGCGCACGCGCTGAAAAAAAATGGATAAATGAATTAAATTCATTAAATAAACACAATAATTGTATGAACTGTGATTTTTGTGATGAACGGTATGGGAACAATTGTCTGAACCGGATTCACAGGATTAAAGGATTTACAGGATTGCTGTCTGTGGTTATTGTGATTTCTGTGATGAACAGGATGGGAACAATTGTCTGAACCGGGATTCACAGGATTAAAGGATTTACAGGATTGCTGTCTGCGGTTATTGTGATTTCTGTGATGAACATGATTATACAGGATTATGCAGGAATTACAGGACTGGAACACATTGAAATTCTGTCAATCCTGCATAATCGTGTTCAAACAGCAGTAGGGTGGGCACGTTTTTTTGTGCCCACCTCTGAAATGGTGGGCACAAAAAAACGTGCCCACCCTACTGCTGTAATACCGATTCTCCATTGACCTGATACTGTCCCGGACTGATCAGGAGTAGTGCAGAAATTAAGCGGAGCGTTTTTTTGCAAAGCCTATCCAGGACTTATCCGGAGGAGTGCAAAAATTAAGCGGAGCGGTTTTTTGCAAAGCCTATCCCGGACTGATTCGGAGGAGTGCAAAAATTAAGCGGAGCGGTTTTTTGCACAGCCGGAACTGCGGAAAAACTGACAATATTGGATCAAACCAATGGAGAATCGGTATAATACCGATTCGCTATTGAATTTATACAATAAGGTGAATTATTTCCTCTGTGTTCTCTGTGGTTTTTTTCTCTCTGTGTCCTCTGTGGGAAACTGAATCATAAGTGTATTTTCAATGGAGAATTGGTATAATGCTATAATTATCTGAAATTCTGATATTTTTAAGGAAGTTCTGTTTCCAGCCGGTTCAGGGCGGAATGAAATTCCTGAATCCGTTTGGACTCAGAACGTATCTGCCCGATAACCCTTGAAAGAAGCTGGCCCCGTGTCCGGAAAAGCAGGGTGCGCCATTCCTGTTCGGATTCGGGGCCAAAGCACAGACGCACCCGGCAGTCCCGCATATAATCATCTGCAATGCGCCGGGGCAGATAGCGTTCATTGTTCAGGACTGTGCGCACAGCCAGCAGCGCGTTTCCCGCAATCCGGGCCAGCATTTCCTGATCCTTTTCACGGGATTCAGTCACAGGCGGATATTTCCGGGTTGCAAATTTCGCAAGTTTGTCCGCATCCCCGCCATTGGCCCGCACCATTTCTGTCAGCCGGTTCCACGCGTCCTCCTGCTGATTCCATAATGTGGGATCACAGAAATCCACAGCCGGACGCAGTTCATAACGGATGACATATTTCAGGTTCCGGGGCAGTTCCAGGGTTTCCCCCAGCAGTTCCAGCACAGGACTCGGATTTTCCGCACCACTTCCGGCAGAACGCAGATGTTCCGTCAGACTCCGGATTTTCTCGCCCGCAGTCTGGCCGGACAGCAAAGGTTCCAGTCCGGCTTCAGACAGTACCCGAACCAGACGATCCTGCATAACCGGCCCAAATTCCTGCACTTCACCCGCGAGCCTGTTCACCAGCCGGGAAAAAGAAGTGCTGATGGAACGCATCGCGCTGGGTATGGGATTCTCTCCCCTTTGCCGCACCAGATAATCCTCCAGAACCTCGGCTGTGGGAATTTCTTCCTGAATCTTGCGTGCCTCCTCTCCGAACACGGTCAGCAAAGCCTGTTCTGATTCCCGGATACGGCTGTCTTCCAGAATGTCACGGGTGGCCCGATCCAAAGCAGCAACCAGATCTGTCCAGAATCCCATATCCCGGCCTTCCCGGTACCAGTGAAACCATTTGTGGAATTCCTCGGTTTCCAAATCATGCAGACCCGCGTCTGAGGGATGAATCTTTTTCAGTGCGTCATGCAGAAGCCGAAGCCGGGCCTGCAAATGCCGGACACGCGTCTGAAATTCCCCAATCACCTGCTCATCCTGCGCAGCCAGATGTTCTTTGAGATGGCTATTGACCCGATCCATGAGCGCGGCAGCATCTTCCTGCTTTATGGCCTCAAAAGGCCCTGCAAAAATATGCCGGGGCACGCCCGCGTCTGTGAGATATTTGCGGTGAATGCGGATGTTTTCACCTGCGGGATCAACTCTTTTATCACAGTTGAGAACAAAAATCATGCGGTTAAGCAGATCAATCTCATCCGGCTGACGGGACACAGAATCCCAGAAATGATGAAAACTTTCACCGGGCGAAGGATTGGAACCGGGGCGGCTGACAACGGCCAGCAGATCGGTTTCCGAGGCAATGGCAGCCAGCGTGAGTTCTCTGGCTCTGCGGTTGGGATCATCCACGCCCGGCGTATCCATCCAGCGCAGATGGGGAGAACCACCTGTAAAATCTGCATAAATCCGGCACACCCGCACAGCCGCAGTCCGGGCCAGATGCATTCCCCTTTCACGGCGTTCTGTTTCCGGATTGCTTTCTGTATCCGCAGTCTCCGCCCGCCTGTGGGAAACCCACTGCCCCAGTTCACTCAGGGGACGGCGGAGCAAAGGCGGTTTTCCCAGATGATGCCGGCATTCATGGAAATTCTCATGCAGAAGTCTGAGATCATGGAGCAGTTTGAAAGCGGTGGTTCCCGCAGAAAGTGATTCAGGAGAAGGCAGCCGGAGTTTCATGAAATCTTCCGCAGAAATTGGCGGAGCAAACGCGCCTTCATAGGAAGCCGGCAGAGCGGCAGCAATGGTTTCTGTCACAGGCCGGATTACCCTTTCCATGAATTCCTGTTCAGAACAGAATTCAATGTCAAAATCAGAGCGTTCCTGTGAATAATGGATTTCACAGCACACAGCAGTGCAGCGTTCGTCAAACGCGGGCAGAGCCTCAATGCCCGTCAGGGATTTGAGAAAAGTGGTTTTTCCCGCTTTTTCCAGCCCTGCAATGGAAATGGTGATGGTTCCGGACTGAAAGCGTTTGTGACGGATCTCTGCGCGTTCCCGGAGAGTGCGGAGATCGGTCAGAACGCGGCCGGTTTCAGCCTGTGCGTTTTTCATTTCCGGCGAATCCGGAAGGGAAAGCCCGTGCAGAGATGCAGACACATCCAATAACCTGTCTGTGAGTTTCCCGCAGGTTTCCATGATCTGCCCAATGGCAATGGCCTTTTCCTGACGTTTTTTTACAATGTCTTTGCTGATGGGGGGAATGTTCATGATGCACCTTTTATTTTACTGGCAGTCAATCAAATCCTTTAATGAACTGAAACAGTTTAAAATTATTATAAAAATATTTTTCCTGCATACGCAATCCCAAATGGGTGAAATGATAATGTCATCCCTTCAGGATTCTGTACAGATGCTGTGCATTTTTTCTGTAATATTTTTTCGTGTGGTTCGTGTATTTCATGGTTGAAAAAACACAGGTATTTCTCAATCTCTCAAAGTATAGTATTTTCCTTAACTTTTGTCCTTTATGAATGTGCAAAAAACCGCTCCGCTTAATTTTTGCACTCCTCCGGTTTTACAGGGACAAAATTTGGTAAAAAAACTATATTTTGGTATAAGCCAAATGAACCCTTTGGGAAGCCTGCTTTTCTGTTTGACTTTTTCAGGGAATAATTTATGATGGAATCATTTGGGAAAAACTTTTTTTACCGGATGATTTTTCAGCACATCAGCCACAGCATCCCGGACTGAGTCAAAAGAAATGGCAGACATGCAGTAATGTTCTCCCAGAGGGCAGACCGGACGGGAATGGCCGCAGGGACGGCAGGGGAATTCCGCACCGAGTATTCTGTCCTGATTCCGCCGGGGCCCCCAGATTTTCCCATCCGTAGGGCCGAACAGAGCGATGACCGGAGTGCTGACTGCCGTAGCGATATGAATGGGAGCAGAATCATTTCCGATCAGGCACCGGCTTTTGGAAATAAGAGCGGGCAGATCAGCCAGAGAAATCTGTCCGGCCAGATTCAGGGATTTTTCTTTCATCCTTTCCGCAATCTCAGTGCATACGCTTTCATCATCTCTGCTGCCGGATAAAATCAGCCGCATTCCATAATTGCGTACAATACAATCCCCAAGCAGGGCAAAGCGTTCCAAAGGCCAGCTTTTATATGGCCGCCGCGCTCCGGGATGAATGATGACAAAGGATTCAGAGGATTTCAGACCCCGCTCGGAAAGAAGTTTTTCCACGCTCGATGTCTGTTCTGAAGTGACTGTGACAAAAGGATGAATATCATCTGCTGACAGACCAAAGAGTTCTGCTGCTTTGAGATGATGATCCACCGTATGAATGCTTCCCAGAACAGACTGAATCTGCCGGTTATACGCCAGACAGTTGCGCAGTCTGTTCTCTCCGGCATATCCGATGCGCAGCCCGGCTCCGGACACGCGTGTAAAGAGAGCGGATCGGTCATTGCCGGTCAGATCAATGACGGCATCATATTTCTCTTTTCTGAGCCGGGTGATAAAACCGATGGAATATCTGATACGGTTTTTGGCAGTTTCATAATCAAAGCACAGAACTTTGTCCGTATGGGGATGACAATTCAGCACAGTTTCGGTTCCCCGGTTGACGAGCATATGTGTCTGAACTCCGGGAAGCCCTGTTTTCAGGGTTTTCAGCAAAGGAGTTGTGAGTATCACATCCCCGATATAGCGCATTCGGATGATCATGATTTTTCTGCATTCAGACAGAGACACAGGCATATTACCGGACTTTCTCAGGTTTTTCTGATTGTTTCACAAAAACGAAGCAACTTCCCACTGCGGGATTATTTACTCTGTGCAGAACCTTATGTCAACACTCAGGTTTGATTCTGGGGATTCAACCGCAAAGGACACAAATGGGATGGCACAATGACAAAGGAATCTGAAAAAATGCGTTTTGTATTTCTGATTTTGCTGGCAGGTATCTGTACGTGCTTTGGATTTCTGATTTTTTCCGGATGCGAGAAAAAACAGGCTGAAGTGCCCCCGGAAATTTCTCAGAGAAAATATGAGGGCATCATTGCAGCCGTGGGAGACAGTCTTACGGAAGGATTTGGGGTGGAAGAAGAGGAGTCTTATCCCTCTCTCCTGGAGAAAAAACTGCATGAAAACGGCTTTGATTTTCAGGTTGTCAATGCAGGCATCAGCGGGGAAACCAGCACGGGAACCCTTTCCCGTATCAACTGGATTTTGAACATGAAACCGGATATTGTCATACTGGAAACCGGAGCCAATGACGGGCTTCGGGGAATTGATCCGGCCCTGATGCAAAAGAATATTGATGAAACAGTGCGCATACTGAAAGAAAACCGGGTTGTGGTGATACTGGCCGGAATGCGGATGGTGCGCAATCTTGGCAGGGAATATACAGAAAAATTCGCAGGTGTTTATCCTGCTGTGGCTGAGAAACACTCAATTGGCCTGATTCCCTTTTTTCTGGAACGCGTGGCAGGAGAGCCGGGACTGAATCAGTCAGACGGCATACATCCCACAGCAGAGGGATATAAAATCATTACGGAAACCGTGTATGAACATGCTGTGGAGGCCATCCGGCAGTGGCGCAGCAAAAAGGGAGCGGGAAATGCGGCAGGATATTCTCCGTAATCCATAAAAAAAACAGCCGTTTATCGCACAAACCAGTCGGAACAGCATCTTTTTGTATTGATATTTTTTGCAAACAAATATAAAAAAACAGTTTTTGGCAGTCGGCAAAATGTAAAAAACTGAAAACGGGGGAAGAATTTATGAAATACTGGCGGGTTCCATTGGATTCGGATGCTGTGCAGATCACCCGGGGCCTGGTTCATATCATTGATGACAGATGCAAGGGATGCGGTTACTGCATTGAATACTGTCCAAGAGAGGTGCTGGAGTTTTCCAAATCCTTTAATGCAAAGGGTTATCATCCTCCGGTGGTGAAAAACGGGGACTGCCTGAACTGCCATTACTGTGAGCTGCTCTGTCCGGAATTTGCCATATTCTCGGTTCCGGTCATGGATGAACTGCCGGATATGAGACTGTGTATGAACAGTCAGCCGGAAGTCTGATTATGATTTGTGAGAAGTACCCGGTTAATTTTATTCTGACATACTGCAGGGCAGTTCCTGCAAAGGCTGTTATACCAATTCTCCATTGAATAGATACTTATCCGGAGGAGTGCAAAAATTAAGCGGAGCGGTTTTTTGCCCGGCCGGAACAGGGGAAAAACTGACGGTATTGGATCAAACCAACAGCGAATCGGTATTATTCAAAATTAAATTAAATTAACCCGGTATCATGTAATACACCGGAAGTTTCCGCTTATAAAGACTTCCGAAATTTCTGAAACTCTGGAAGTCTTTTTGGGTAAGCTAGTACATGACCACGTTGAATTTTATATAATCCCCTCTTGAGAGGGGGCATGGGGTGTGTTTTGGGTGTGCAATTCCGGACACACCCCTGCCCCTCTCAAGAGGGGAATTGATACCATAAAATCTAAATTGGTTATGTACTATTTATCAGATTTTCCCCAAAAACAGGTCAACCCTTTTTCCAAAGAGGAACGCCATGAAAAAAGCGGGTATTCTCATTGTTGATGATGAATCCATGATTGTGGACAGCATTCGTGACCTTATTGAATTTGGAAGCGATTATGAGGTCTTTGCCGCTACATCACCCTTTGATGCTCTGAAAATTCTGGATCAGAAATCGGTTCATGTCATTATCAGCGACTTTCTGATGCCGGAAATGAACGGCATTGAATTTCTGCTGGAGGCAAAAAAGAAAGTCCCATCTGCATCGCTGATTCTCATCACAGGATATGCGGATAAAGAAAGCGCGCTCCGGGCAATCAATGAGGTCGGCATCTACAGTTATATGGAGAAACCCTGGGACAATGAAGCACTGCTGCTCACCATCAAGAATGCGGTTGAGCGCGGAACGCTCCTGCTGCAGTTGCAGAAAAGTCTCAGAGAGACCCGCAGGGCCTATGTCGCGGCCATATACCGGCTGGCCACCACCTCCGAGATGTTTGATGATGACACCTTTTCCCATGTGCTCCGGATTGCCCGCCTCAGTGAGAAACTCGCGGAACTGTCCGGTGAAGACAGGGATTTCTGCTTTAACATCAAATATGCCAGCATGATGCATGATGTGGGCAAAATCGGGGTTCCAAAGGAGATACTGAACAAAAAGGGAAAACTCAGCGATGAAGAATTTGATATTGTCAAAAAGCATCCGCTGGTCGGTTCCCTCATTCTGAAAAATCCGGAAAACCCCTTAATGGAAATGGCCCGTGAGATCGCGCTGTTTCACCATGAAAAATATGACGGAAAGGGCTATACCCAGGGACTGAAAGGCGAAACGATTCCAAAGTCAGCCAGAATTGTGGCTGTAGCGGATGTTTTCGATGCCCTGCTTTCGGAAAGACCCTACAAACCGCCTTTTCCGCCGGAAAAAGTCCGGGCCATTTTCAGCGGGGAAAAAGGCAGGCATTTTGATCCTGAACTGAGCGGCATTCTGCTGGACAATTTTGATCTGTTTCTCCAAATCTATCATGACACATCCCGGATTGAAACCGAAAACCTCAGTGATATTCTCTTTCATATTGACGCGGAAAACCGGAATCAGTTCTGAAAGGCCAAACATCATAATTAACAGTGGTTTAAATCCGTTGATCCTGGGCTGACATCGGAGCGAAAAAAATCCGTAAGGATTGATATTATTATAGAAAAATCCAAAAAAACAAATCAGAATCCCGAAAGGGATGACATTACAAACCGGTTTGACCCACCATCAAAATTATGAAAGATCGGACGTGAACAGTACAGCCGGAAATGACAGGCATTATGAAACGCAGACCGCTCCTGCGGAAATCCTGCGCACCTGTTTCGGGTATCACAGTTTCCGTCAGCATCAGGCAGAAATCATTGAATGCCTGCTTTCCGGCAAAGATGTGTTTGCCCTTATGCCCACCGGCAGCGGCAAATCCGTATGTTATCAGATTCCATCCATAATCCGTGAAGGCGTGGGCATTGTTGTCTCTCCGCTTATCGCACTTATGCAGGATCAGGTGGAGGGACTGCGCCGTATGGGAATCCGTGCAGATTATCTCAATTCTTCCCTGAGTCCTTTCCAGATCACGGAAACCGAACACCGCATACTTTCCGGCAATACAGATATTCTTTATGTCGCGCCGGAACGCATGATGGGCTCAGGTTTTCAGCGTCTCCTGCATCAAATCCGCCCTGCACTTTTTGCCATTGACGAGGCCCACTGCATTTCCCAGTGGGGCCATGATTTCCGGCCTGAATATCTCCAGATTCCCCTTCTCACGGATCAGTTTCCCAAAGTGCCGCGCATCGCGCTCACTGCCACGGCTGATCCCGCAACCCGGCAGGAGATTATTGACAGACTGAAAATGCAGACGGCCTGCCGGTTTGTTTCCAGTTTTGACCGTCCCAACATCTGTTACCGGGCCGAACCCCGTGAAAAGGAAATGCGTCAGATTGGAGATTTTCTGCAAAGGGAACATGCCGGAGATTCAGGACTGATTTACTGCCCCAGCCGGAAAAAGACGGAACAGACGGCCCATCTCCTTTCCGCAGCCGGATACAAAGCCATCCCTTATCATGCGGGGCTGGATACACAGACAAGAACGCTGCATCAGCGGCGTTTTCTGCGGGAAGACGGCATCATTGTGGTGGCAACTGTGGCATTTGGCATGGGCATTGACAAACCTGATGTGCGTTTTGTGGTTCATATGGGAATGCCGAAAAGTCTGGAGGCCTATTATCAGGAAACAGGCCGAGCGGGCCGGGACGGAAATCCCGCGGATGCCTTTATGCTCTATGGTCTTTCCGATATTGTGATGATGCGGCGCATGCTGGATGAATCCGCAGGAGATGCGGATTTCAAAAGAATCCGGCATCAGAAGATTGACGCGATGCTGGGATACTGTGAAAGCATTTACTGCCGGCGCAGGGTCGTACTGAATTATTTTGGAGAGAATTATGCGGGAAACTGCGGCAACTGTGATGTGTGCATGGGACAGGTGCAAAGCTGGGACGGCACGCTGGCAGCACAAAAGGCTCTTTCCTGTGTTTACCGTACCGGACAGCGTTTCGGCGCGGCACACCTGACAGACGTGCTGCTGGGGCTTTCCACTCCCAAAATCCGGGCTTTTCACCATGATCTGGTTTCCACTTTCGGCATAGGAACTGAGCTTTCGGCAAAAGAATGGAAATCTGTGTTCCGCCAGCTTGCCGCAGGAGGATTTCTGCATCCGCATCCGGACGGAAAAGGCGGATTTCTTCTGTCTTCCCCAAGCACTCCGGTTCTGCGGGGACAGGAAAAGATTTTTTTCCGCAAAGACATTCTGGAAAAGAAAAAATCTTCCATGCCTGCAAAACGCAGCCATACAGAAGAATTTGCAGATGATTTTTCCCGTGAACTGTGGGAAAAACTGCGGTCTCTGCGTATGGAAACTGCACGCAGTGAGGATATTCCTCCCTATATTGTTTTCCATGACACCACGCTGCGGGCCATGATACAGCATCTGCCCGGCACGCTGGCAGAAATGGGGGAAATTCAGGGCATTGGTCAGAAAAAACAGGAAAAATACGGACAGCCCTTTCTGGAACTCATCACAGCATATATCCGGGAAAAGGGAATGCCGGAACGGAAATCAAAAGCAAAGCCGCAGAAACCTGATCCTGTATGCACATCAGTGCTGTATCATTCCTCCACCATCAGCGAAACCTTCGCTCTTGTGCAGACAGGACTTTCTCCGGAACAAATCGCAGAGCATCGTCAACTGAGCATCAGCACCATTTACGGGCATCTTGTCAAACTGATTGAAGGAGGGGAACTGTCCGCAGACGAGGTGATCCGTCTCAATTCTGAGGAAAAGAAAACGATAGAGGCAGCATTTGCATCTCTGCCGGAACCGGATCGCAAATTTCTCAAACCGGTCTATGAGCAGTTTGAAGGCAGATATGATTATAATCTGCTTCGGTGCATCAGGGCAGGAATGCCGGAATCCGAAGACAATTCTATTGAAGAATTTTTGTGCAAAGAAATCATCTGTCTGGCTGTTTCCCGGAAATACGGACGCTACTGTGTGGCCGGAAAAGAGCGGATTCCCGGCAGCGCGGGGAAATGGATCAGGCCAGTAAGCAGTTCGGAAACCGGGGAACTCCGCATTGAGCATATTCTTCTTCCTGAGGAAAAACTGCCGGAAATGTCTGATATTATTTCTGTTTCCCTTGTCCGACCTGCTCCGAAAAATTATCAGAAAGAAAACTGGATAATTGATGAAAAAACTGCATGGGTCAAAAAAGGGGAATTTCCTCTTTCTGATTTTTCCCTTCTCTGTGATCATCCTGATGTGCTGTGGATTAACGGATTTCACAGCAGACATGGCCTTAATGACAGAATCCCCCAGCAGGTCACGGAAACAGAGATTCAGTCCTCTCTGCTGCTCATTCAGCCGGAAAATCTGGAGATTATTGTACTGGAAAATGCTTTGCGGAAAAAAATCCGTGCCGTGTTTTTTTACAATGGAACCGAATATCTGCTGCCCGTGACTGATCCTGCGATGGAAAGGATTTTTCTCAAAAAACCCCCAGGCCAGTATGCGGCAGCCAATGCGGAAACCTGCTGCACCCTCAGCATCAGCGAACCTTTTGAGGGATTTTGTTACAAACTTGTGGCAGGCATTTCTGATACAGAAATTTTTTTATGAGCAATGAAATCATTTTGCTTTCTCCATGCCTGTTTGTGCAGATTTATGACATTTTCAGTTACGATCCTGTTCCAGGGATCCGCGTCAATACCATTAATACCGATTCGCTATTTATTTGATACAATTATAGCTTTTAAGATAATTATTTTGGAGTAGGTTGGGGTGAGTAACCAACCCTAACATGCTGAAATTGTTGATGTTCGTTCCTCACCCCAACCTACAGGAAACCCCAAAATTATTTTCTTAAAGCCTATACCGCTACTTAAAATATTTCGCTTATCCTGTTTCCGGAATTTCCGGACCTGAAATAAACTTAATATAATTTTAATAAGCCACGAATGACACGAATCTGCACGAATTGCACAAAACATAATTCGTGTAATTCGTGCAATTCGTGGCTGTACCATCAAATGTTCTGAGTAATGGTATATATGATCAGTTTTTCCGCAGTTGCGCGTGTGCAAAAAACCGCTAAAAGTGGAGATGGATGACGCCATACCTGCTTTATTTACCGCAACACCGTTCAGGGGATTTCATTTGGGATTCCGCCACGGTCTTCTTTTTTCCCCGCTTCTGGCAAGCCGGATGATGCCCGGAATATCCGCGATAAGTGCCACAGTGCCGTCTCCCATGATGGTGGCTCCGGAAACGCCATCAGCATCCCGGTAATTGCGATCCAGGGACTTGATCACGGTCTGGATATTGCCGATGATCTCATCGACCACAATGCCGATGCGGAAATCATCGGACTGCACCACAGCGATATGCTCGGTTTCGGGGTTTCTGCTCTGAATTTCATAAATATCACACAGGCGGACAAAAGGGATGAGATCTCCGCGCAGCATCATCACATCCCGTCCGTGACTTTTTACCAGCACTTCCTTTGTCAGTTCCGAGCATTCCAGCACATGGGAAAGGGGCAGGACAAAAAAACTGCCTCCCGCATCCACCAGAAGACCGTCAATAATGGCCAGGGTCAGGGGCAGGGTCAGGGTGAAACGGGTGAATTTCCCCTTTTCACTGGCTATCCGGACTGTTCCCCCCAAAGAGTCTATTTCCCGTTTGACAACATCCAGTCCCACTCCCCGGCCTGACAGACTGGTCACTGATTTTGCCGTGGAAAAACCCGGGGCAAGCACCATTTTGAACATTTCCTCTCCGGTGAGATTTTCCTCTTCTCCGATCAGACCTTTCTCAATGGCCTTTGCCCGGATGGCTTCTGCATCCATTCCCATTCCGTCATCCTCAATGATGATGATCACATTGGGTCCCTGATGAGCGGCACTGAGGCGGATGCATCCCCTCCGTTTTTTTCCGAAATTCTCCCTCTCATCGGGTCTGCGGATGCCGTGCCCGATACTGTTGCGGATCAGATGCACCAGAGGATCTCCCAGCCTTTCGATCACGGTTTTGTCCAGTTCTGTATCCGCTCCCTCGGTCACCAGATCAATTTCCTTGCCCAGTTCTGCGGACAGATCGCGCACCAGTCTCCGGAATCTGCCGAAAATTGTGCCTATGGGGAGCATCCGCATATTCAGGGCGCAGTCCCGCAGATCACGGGTCAGTCTCTCCAGCGGCTCGATGGCATTTGTCAACTGTACCCGGATCTGTTCGAGTGTTTCAGCCGGATTGGCAGATCCGCCTTCCTCAAAATCCTCTGACAGGGATGAAATCTGTGAAAGTCCGGCCTGGGTGATGACCAGTTCGCCCACCAGATTGATCAGGTGATCCAGCCGGGATGAAGCCACACGTATGCTGTTTTCCGCTGCGGATTTTGTCTTCTGTTTTTCATATATTTTCTGTTCGTTCAAAGCAGACAGCACCTTATCATGGGAAACAATTCCGGCCTGTATCAGCAGTTCCCCGATCTGTTTCTGATGGGGCTCCAGCACCCTGTTGATGTCTTCGGCTGTGGCATCCCCCCGTTCCACCAGAATATCACCCAGACGGGGAACCAGTCCCGGAGATTCCTTCCGGGATTCTCCGGTGATTTCCTTTATGCTGATCCGGCTTTGGTCTTCCACAAAGACAAACACATCCTCCAGTGTGTTGCGGTGACATACGGAAATCAGGAGGATATCCCAGTAAAAACAGCATTGTTCAGGAATCAGTTCATCCAGTGGGGGGATGGCGTCTGTATGGGCGGTTATGGTGCATTCACCCAAAGCCCGCAGTTCGTCGAGCAGCAGGGCAGGCTCGGTGCCTGTGGTGACAATGTCTGCATGGGGCTGAAAGCGGATACGCCAGGTTTTTTCCTCTCTTTCCTCTGTTTCCTCAGGAATTTTCTCAGGAGGAACCGTTTTTTCCTCCGGGGCTGATGATGGCAGGAGATGCCGCAGTTCCTCAATCAGTTTTTCGGTGACTTCCCTGTCAGATATCCGGATTTCTTCACCCGCATCCAGCATGGCTTTGATGTGATCCCTGGATGCCAGGATCAGACTGATGAATCTGCTGCTGACAGGGATATTTCCGTTCCGGACATAATCAAGTACGGTTTCCACATGATGGGTAAATCCCGCTATCTGATCAAAACCGAACATTGCCCCGGAGCCTTTGATGGTATGAATGGAACGGAAAAGGCGGTTGATGCCCTCATGGTCTTCAGGATTCTGCTCCAGATCCAGAACCGTAAGCTCCATATCAGCCAGAAGTTCCTCAGCTTCCTGCCGGTATATTTCAATGGGACTGCCTGTTTCACTCATATCATTTGCTTCTCATTCCTGAAACCCGCGTTCAGTTCATATTTTTTACGCAATCCGCGCTGCCTGATCCGGTTTTATACCGTCAGGAAAGATTTTCGGCAATCTTTTTTTTGATTCAGGACTCAGGTTTCCGATGTCAGGTTCAGGGTTTCTTCGGGTGTTGTTTCAGACAGCCTGAAAAATGAGGCCAGTTTCAGCAGATGTTCAGCCTGGAGGCAGAAGGCCCGGCCGGTTGCAGCCATTTCTTCGGTAAAACCTGCGTTATTCTGGATGACCTGATCCAACTGCTGTATGGACTGGTTGACCTGGGTGATTCCTTCGGCCTGCTCTGCGCTTGATGCACTGATTTCCTGCACCAGATCCGATGTTTTCTGAATTCCGGACACCATGTCTTCCAGAATCCTTCCGGCCTGTTCCGCCAGCCCGAGATTGGATACAGAAAGGGAATTGATCTTCCCTGCGGACTGCTGACTTTTTTCAGCCAGTTTGCGCACCTCTGCTGCCACAACCGCAAAGCCCTTGCCATGATCGCCTGCACGGGCAGCCTCAATGGCAGCGTTTAAGGCCAGCATATTGGTCTGCCGCGCGATTTCTTCGATAATCCGTATTTTTTCCGAAATATTTTTCATCGCGGAAACCGTCTCGCCAATGGCTTTTTTGCCTTCCAGGGCATTGTGCGCTGCTTTGGACGCGATAAGGGCTGTCTCCCTGGCGTTTTCCGCATTCTGGCTGACCATGCCGCTCATTTCCTCCATGGATGCTGATATTTCCTCAATGCTGCCTGCCTGATGTGCAATTCCCGCTGAAATCTGTTCAGCTCCCTGATTCATCTGCTCACTGCCTTCGGCAACACTGCGGGCCGCGTTCTGAACCTCTGCGGAAAAACGGCTCAGATTTGTAATCATTATATTGAGACTGTTCCGGATTTTGTCAAAATCGCCTTTGTATTCCTCCCGGATGATCCCTGGCAGATCACCTTCTGATATCCGGCGGAGGCATTCTGCTGCCATGTTCAGGGGACCGGTCACAGCGTCCAGAGTCCGGTTGACACCCCGGATGATCCGGGCATATTCACCCCCAAACCGGCTGTCATCGCCCCGTATGCCGAGTTTTCCCTCCCGTGAGGCATCTGTGATATGATAAATGTCCCCCACAATGGTTTTCACGGTTTTCACCATCTGGGCCAGGGATTTGCCCAGCATGTCCTTTTCCGAAAGTATGGTGACTTCCGCAGTCAGATCACCTTCGGCAATTTTTTCGGACACGGCAACTGTTCCCCGCAGGTTGGATATAAGGGTATTGATATTGTCTTTGATTTTGTTGAAATCCCCTTTGTGGATTTTGCTGATTTTTTCCGGGAAATCCCCGCTGGATATACGCTCAATATATCCGGCAGCCATGTTCAGGGGACTGATGACAGCATCCAGGGTTTCATTTATGCCGTGAATAATTTCCCCATAATCGCCCTCAAACCTGCCTGTATCCCCCCGCACATCCAGCCGTCCCTCTGACACAGATTCGGTGAGCATACGGATTTCACCGATAATATTCCGGATATTGCCCACCATGACCTCCAGGGATTTTCCCAGCATGTCTTTTTCCGAAAGAATGCTCAACTGCACGGACAGATCGCCTGCGGCAATTTTTTCCGCGACATTCACAGCACCGCTGAGATTTGCGATAAGAATGTTGAGATTGTCCCTGATTTTATTGAAATCACCTTTGAAATCCTCCTGTATGCGCTCCGGGATGTCGCCCTGTGAAATCCGGTCAATACAGGCAGCCGTCATGTTGAAAGGTATGAGGAATGCCTCCACAACATTGTTGACACTGACAATCAGCTCCCGCCATCCGCCCTGAAATGCAGCAGCGTTTCCCCGGACACCCAGATTTCCCTCCCTGACTGCTCCGGTCAGTTCCCCGGTTTCCCGCAGCACATCCCTTATCCTGTTTTTCATTTCCATAACAGACGAGATCATAATGGCAAGTTCATCTTTCTGTTTTGAATCCCCCAAATCCATGTCAGGATTGTCAGCATCGGAAAAATCGCCTTTGGATACTTTGCTGACAAAATCCGCTGCCCGGTTCAGGGGTTTGATAACAAGGAAGCGGAAAAACACAATCATTGCCAGCACAGTGATGACATCCAGCACGAGCATCTGAATTATAATGATCCGCAGGGATTCCCGGAGCTCTTTTTTCAGAAAACGGGTTGTCATATAAATCCGGATATCTCCGAGAATCATATCCCCCTCCTTCACCTGTCTTGTCTCACTTATAAATCCCTGTTCCGGCAGAAAACTGTCTGAGGAAACAATTTCCCCTTTTTCATTTCTGATGAAACCGTATTCAATTCTGTCTTTACTGATAACATACACACCCGACAGCAGTTCCGAATCCATCTCCGCGGAAATGACATTTTTCACAGCATCCGGATCATAGTTGAACAGTGGGTTTTTCAGGTTGATTGCCATACGTTCTTTGGAAAGGCGCAGTTTTTCCATCAGGGAATCATTCAGCCGTGCGGAGATATTCCGGTGCTGAAACCATCCGAAAACCCCCAGACTTATTGTCAGGGTAAGCAGAACAGTAAGACAGACCTTCCACATCAGATTGAGTCTGCAGCCCAGTGAAAATCTCTTCAGCATATTGATATAATTCCTTTTTTATTAATAAAACAGCATTTAATTCTGTTTATGGTTCAGCAGGATATGCCGCTATGTTTTAAAAAAATACGGATTAGTGCCTGATACCAATTCTCCATTGATTTGATACAGGGCAGTTAATACCGTTCAAAGCCTCCGTCATCATCTGCTTCATACATTCGGATTGCATGGACTGCAGCATTTTTTTCTTTTTTCCCGGCAGTTTCGGGATTTTTGACCGCACCCGGATTTTTCACCCGATCCGCATCCGCATGGGAAATTTTTTCTTTCTGTTCGGAATTCTTACTTTCCGCTGTTTTTATTTTCTCCGGCACTCTGAAAAAAGAGGCCGAGGAAAGAAGCCGGTCTGCCTGGGAGGAAAAATCACGCGCTGCCGAAGCCATTTCCTGGGCAGATGCCGCATTCTGCTGAATAATCTGATCCAACTGCTGGATGGCATTATTCACCTGACGGATGCCGCTGTTCTGTTCTGCTCCTGATGCACTGATTTCCCGGATCAGTTCAGCGGTTTTCTGAATGCCTGACACCATCTGATCCAGAAGCCGGCCCGCATTTTCCGAAATTTCAAGATTGCTGACAGAAAGCCTGTTGATGGATTTTGCGGCCTTCTGACTTTTTTCAGCGAGCTTGCGGACTTCTGCGGCCACCACTGCAAAACCCTTTCCGTGTTCTCCCGCGCGTGCCGCCTCAATGGCCGCATTCAGGGCCAGCATATTGGTCTGGCGGGCAATATCCTCTATTACCCCGGTTTTCTGTGAAATGCTTTTCATGGCACTGATAGTTTCTTCCACAGCCCGGCCACCCTCCAGTGCATCTTTTGCAGCCTGTTCTGCTATAACCGATGTTTTCTGTGCATTGTCAGCATTCTGGCTGATCATGGCACTCATTTCCTCCATGGAGGCGGATATCTGCTCAATACCGGATGCCTGGCCGGATGTATTCCGGGATACATGTTCCGCACCGGAACTTATCTGCCCGCTGCCTGCGGCCACCTGTCCGGCAGCCTGCTGAACATCCAGTGCAAAACGGCTGATGTTTATGATCATTTCATTGAGATTGTTACGGATTTCATTGAAATCCCCTTTGTATGCTTCGCTGATCATATCAGGAATGTCACCCCGCGATATCCGGTCAATGCATCCGGCTGTCACATTCAGGGGCGTGAGCACAGCCTCCAGGGTGTTGTTTACCCCCCGGATAATCCGGCCGTATTCGCCGCGGAACTGTCCCTCATCACCCCGTATCTCCAGTTTTCCCTCCAGCGCGGCATCGGTGAGGCGTGTAATTTCATCCGTGATATTTTTTACTGTCTGAACCATTTTTTTCAGGGATTTTCCCAGCATGTCCTTTTCCGAAAGAATGTTCACCTCCGCAGACAGATCTCCTGCCGCTATTTTTTCAGCCACACCCACGGTTTCCCGCAGGTTTGAAATCAGCCGGTTGATACTGTTGCGCAGAGTATTGAAATCCCCGCTGTATTCCTCCCGGATTTCTTCGGGAAAATCCCCTTCGGATATCCGGATCACATATTCCGCAGCAAGGTGCAGAGGCCCAATCACCGCATCCAGAGTGCTGTTGATGCCCTGAACAATCCGCGCGTAATCCCCTCCGAATTTTTCAGCACTGCCCCGTGTGCCCAGTTTCCCGGCAGCCGCGCTTTCCGTGAGCATCACGGTTTCCTCCACCAGCCCCCTGACCGCATCAGTACAGTGGTTGAGATGATCTTTGATCTGATTGAAATCACCTTTGAAATCCCCGGTGATTCTTTCCGGAATTTTCCCTTCTGAAATTTCTGCGATATACCGGGCAGTCAGATGAAAGGGATTCACAAATGCCTCAATCAGGGAATTGACACCTGCAATCATTTCTCTCCACCCGCCCTCAAAGTCATCAGCCCGGCCCCGTGTGTCCAGTTTTCCATCCCGAATGCCCCTGATCAGTCTCCCGGTTTCCTCCAGCATACCGTGCAGACTCCGGATCATGATTTGCATGGCTTTCATCAGACGGTCATTTTCGGAACGCACATTCACTTCGGCCATCAGATTTCCTCCGGCAATATCTTCGGCAATGCGTGTGGTTTCGTTTGCGGCATCAATAAGCCGGTTCAGACTGTCCCGGATACGGCTGAACTCCCCTTTGTAAACTTCAGTGATTCTCCCAGGAATGTCTCCTTTGGATATTCTGCTGATATAATAAACAATCTGCTGCACCGGATACCGGATGGATCGGGCTGTTAGGCCGCCCAGAACAGCAAGTGGCAGGATTGCCAGCAGGATAATAATATTGATCCATACAACTCCGGATATCTGGCTGTTCAGATGTTCTGCGGCATGCGAGGTTCTTACGCTGATCCCTTTGTCAATTGCTGCCATGCGCGTCAGCAGGTTTTCTTTTTCATGGTTCACCCTGTCAATACGGACGCGCAGTTCAGCCACAGTTGGATGTAAAGCACTTACTTTTTCTTTGTATTTCTGAATTTCATCCATCAGTTGTCTGCCAATCTCCGTAATCCTGGGATCAGATGCGCTCAGTGCCTGGAGTCTCAGATGCAGCTCATCCGTCAGAGTGAAAATGGAATGCTCCCCTTCTGTTACCGGTTTTTCAAAATGTTTCAGGCCGGCCTGTATGAACATGAGGCTCAGCCTGATCATGGATTCCCGGTATCCGGGAATGAGAATGCTTAACTGCTCGATGCTGCTGACATCCTCACCCCGCATCATCATCTCAATCATTATGGCTGCAACTGTTTCATCCAGTTTGTTCATTACGGTATTCATTTCTTTTTCAGCTTCTTCGATCTCAGAGCGGCAGAGGTTTGCCATCCTGCACTGTTCAAAGCCTTTTTCAATGCTCTGCCGGAATCCGGACAGCAGTTGCCGCAGTTCCACGTCCGTGGCCGCTGCCTGAAGACTGTCCATATCTTTCAGGAGTTTATGCCCCCCGGTTTCAAGAATTTCCCCATTGCCGTAAAAGGTGCTGAAAATCAGATTCATATCAGCCAGTCCCCGCGCCAGATCCCGGCCAAACCCGGAATTTTGCATAATCTGCTCTGTTTCTCCGGCAAATACCCCTGACAGTACATTCCTGACATGCTGAAAGGAAAAGACAACAACCAGGGTAATCACGATAAATCCAATGCAGATAAGTGTGTTGATCAGCATTAACTGACGGGTGATATTGCTTTGAAAAAAGGAGCTGATTTTTCCCATAATTTCTTTCCTTTTGCCGGGAACCGGCACGGGGGCCGCAGCAGGGCGGATAGCACACAGGACAATCCGCCCGGCTTTGGATTTTTTTCAAATTCCCTTATTCTGTTTTCACCAACTGGGCTCCGCGCAATACCTCCGGTTTGGGTGTAATGCCCAGATCTTTCATTACGTTTATGTTGATAACACGTCTTCCCTGGTAATTTTTTGTAATGGGGATTTCAGAGATCGGGGTTCCCTGCATGGCTTTCATCAGCATATCCGCAGATGTTTTTCCCTGTTCCTGACCGCTGTTAAGGACAGTGCACAATACCCCGTAATCGGCCTGAAACGCACTGACGCCAATGAGGGGTTTTCCAAAGATTTTGGCAACCATGGGAATGCCCTCTTTGTCGCTGAGGGGTGTTCCGTCTGCTTTGGGGATACCGGCAAGGGTCAGTAAAAGAACAGCATCGCATTTGTCTCTGAGTTCGGCTGCCATTGCCTCAAGCTCTGAAAGCGTTTTCGGGAATTTGAAATCCGTATATTTTGCAGGATATGTGGAGGATTCACTTTCCACCTGCGCCATTCCGGCCCGCGCTGTCTCGCTTTCCTTTCCCATAAATCCGACTGTCTCTATGGTGGGAACCACCTGTTTTGCAAATGAAATGGATTCCATGATATGATACCTTTCCAGAATTCCCGAAACATTTGCTGCGGGATAGCCGTATTTGTCCGGGGGAGCGTTCACTCCGCAGAACATGACCGGTGTTTTCACTTTGTCTTTCAGGTATGGCAGTACAAACATGGTTTGGGCATTATCGTCAGATGTAATAACCCCGTCCGGCTGAAATTCCTGATAAAGTGCAAAAGCCTCTTTGGCTTTCTGTTCCCCGCCTGCCGGAGTTGTCTTTGTGTTCATGTAAAAATAACGGATTTCGCATGTTTGTGCCAATACGGAATCTATGCCCTCTTTAATTTCTTTGCACCAGGGGAAATCCTCCTCGTAACTCTGCACCACCAGCACTTTGTACGGAGCCGCATGAACTGCCTGAATCAATGTTCCCCATACACCGAAAATCACAATCATTTTGACAAAAAAACCTGCTTTGTGCGTCATTTCGTTTTCTCCTTTTTAATTGTTGCGGATTCTGTTTACGGAAACAGGGAATCCTGATGAAAAATTAATACATGAACAAAATTCATTTGCTGTATCTTAACACTGTATCATCTTCCTGTAAATGGAATAATTAAGAAAAAAATTCAGACCGGATTTTCCCTGTCAGCCCGGAAAGGAATCTGCTCTGCCGGATTGGAATCAGAGGGAAAACATGCGGCTGACTTCCTCTGTGTAAGATCCGTCTTCCTTATATATTACCAGAGGAGGGCCAATTTTCATTCCCGGACGTCCGCCCTTCACTCCTTCAGCAATGACCAGTTTTGCCCCTGTATTCCACCCGGAATAAACCGCGCGCAGGTGTTTGGGTTCGATTCCGGAAACCTGCATCTGCCCAAGAAGTTCTGCCAGCCGTTCTGCCGGATAAATGGTGACAAAACGGCCTGATATATTCAGCATACGCCGCGCTGTTTCTGTTACATCGGCAAGAGTGGCCCGGATTTCATGCCGGGCAATGGCCCGCTGTGCATGGGGATTCATCCGGCCTGAACAGAGCTTCCGGTAGGGAGGATTGCTGACAACCAGATCAGCAGGCCCGGGAACCATTTCATGGTGCAGGCTTTTCATGTCCCCGTACAGAATATGAATCCGCTCCTCCATTCCGTTGTCCCTTACGTTGGACAAAGCAATTTCCGCGAGATCTTCCTGAATTTCAATACCGTAAATCACCGCATCCGGAATGCGGCAGGCCATAAGCAGCGGTATGATGCCGCATCCTGTTCCCAAATCCAGAGCGGTTTCTCCTGCGTGCAGCCCCGCGTGCGCAGCCAGAAGCACGGCATCAATGGAAAAACGGTATCCGTTCCTGTGCTGTTTTATGCGGATGCGGCCTTCAAAAAAAGTATCGGATGTTATCTCATCCATCAGATATTCCCGATTCTGAATTTTATATCCTTCACCAGTTTTTTTCCCAGGCTCCGGTTTACTTTATCAATGATGTCATTTTTGAGGAACTGCAACTGATGCACCCACGCGGAACTGGCTGCATGGACTATGAGCAGAGTGCCTTTGAAAGCTGCGGGCCGGGTATTTTCCGCTATGGCCGGACCGACCGTGCTGTTCCATAATTTCCATATCTGTGTCAGTTCCCCGTCATCTTTGCTGCGGTACGCGCCTATTGCAGAGGGAAGAATGTCAGCAATATGAAAAAAGAATTTGGGTGTTTTTTTTTCCATATTCACTTCCGGCAAAAATAATGCAGATTAAAAGAATCCTGCGGAATTTCCGATACATTTATTTCCCGGAACCCGGCCTCCCTGAGCATGGTTTCGGCTTTCTGCCTGCCCCACATCATGCCCAGCCCGGCTCCTCTGCTGACCAGACCCACCGGCATACAGTGCATGAGACTGACAGTGTAGAGAAATGGGGCCATAGGATGCGCCATATTATCCGCATGTTCGCTTCCGGCAGCTATGTCAACCATGGAAAATGCCCCTCCCGGACAAAGGATATGCCGGACACCCCGCAGCGCGCCACCCGGATCGGTCTGATCATGAATCGCGTCAAAGGCCGTGACATAATCAAAAGAGTTTTCCCATTGTGGATCTCCGGTGAGAGTCGCTGCATCCCGGACAGCAAATTCAATATTATCCAGTGCCCGGACTGCGGCAGCTTCCCTGGCATTTCTGATGACGTCCTCATCGATGTCAATTCCCACAAAGGTGCTGTGCGGAAATGCCTCTGCCATGAGTATCGGTGCAACCCCTTCCCCGCATCCCAGATCACATACCCGGATTCCCTTTTTCAGAAGGATAAGCAGTTTTCCCCCATCCACAGAAGGAATAAAAATGTCTGTCAGTACCCTGCGGTGTTTCGCGTTTCCCAGTTCACTCATAAATGCCTGAAAACGGGGATACGCAGAATAGGGAACTCCGTCTCCGGTCTCAAAACCCCGGATGACGCCTTCCATAGCGCACACAGTAAGCAGGGGAATTTCTTGGGTGTAGACACCAAGATTGCTGCTGCCCGCCCAGCGGGTCAGCAGGTTTCCGTGCTCTTTGGGCAGAAAATACAGGGGATTCCCGTCAGCGTCCATTGTCAGTTCTGCTATGCCGCCGGTCACCATAATGCCCAGCCATTCCCGGATATACCGTTCATTCAGTCCGGAGATTTCTGCAATTTTTTCAGGTGACTGCGGACTGTCAAAACGATCCATCACGTCAAAAAGCCCGGTGCGGTATCCCACTGCCAGGGCAAGATTCAGCGCACCGGCATTCAAAATGCCGATCATTTTTTGGGAGAATATCTCCTGTTTTTCATCTGATGTTTTTTGCATGGTCTTTTCTGTCATAATGTTGGAATTACTGTCTTTTACCCGATGATTTCCTGCATCGGCTCTTTTTCCGGATTCATTGGGGATATACCACCTGCCGGGAAAATGATCAACTGCTGTTATGCCGCATCGTTATACCTGCGGATGTCTCTATGAAAAACATTCTGAAATCATTAAATTTATCTTTGTATCTGAAGTCTGGCGGGAAAAAAGCGGTCTGCTGATTTTTGAGAAAATATTCAGAATCAGTGTCCGAACGTAATAATTTATGCCCGCATACATGAAAAAATGGACATATCTGCTTTTGCTGCCCTGTGAAACCGGAAATCATGTTTTGGATATATTGCAAGCAAAAACAGAATAATAAATCCATAATGCCCCTGATTGCGAATTTTTTTTCCAGCTCTTTTGTCATTAAAAACTTGACAAAACTGAATCTGTCTGCAAAAAGATACAATATTGCGGCTGTCTTCCTGAAAAAGGGTTTGGCAGGCAGTACTGTGTAACTGTCTGATTTATTTTGTTTCATACCAGATTCTTTTTCTGAGGATTAATATATACGGATGATAAACTGTGTGAAGTTATGATGCACAAAACAAACCGGAAAAAATACAGAGGGTCATTACAGGCCATAAACCTGTTTTACTGCGGATTCTGCAATTACCTTTTGCAGGTCCCTTATTTTTTCCGGGAATTGCCGAAAAGAGGATTTTGAAAAATGATAATACGATTTTTATATGTGTTTGTGGTGTTTGTCTGTTTTGGTTGCACAAATTCCTTTTATAACCAGTCTGCCCTGCATGATGCTGCTGCCCCTTCCTCCGTGAAAAAAAATGAACAGGTAAAACCGGGCATGGTTTCCCTCACAGACGAATCGGATGAAGATCTCGGAGAAATTCCGGATGACGACAGCGAAGACATTCCTGAGGCTGAGGATGGTTCCGAACCGCCTTCTGTTTCTGACACAAAAGAAATACAGAAGATTATGGATGAAGCCATGAGTCTGTGCACAAAGTCACAGAAATACCGGAAGCAGGGAGACCGGGAAAATGCTCTGGCCTCACTGGATGAGGCATTTTCCCTGATTCTGAAAGTCGATCCGGAAGACAATATCGAACTGCTGGAACAGAAAGAGGAAATCCGTTATCTGGTGTCCAAGCGGATTCTGGAGATATATGCCTCCAGGAACATGACAGCCAAAGGCAGCCACAAGGCCATTCCTGTACTGGACAATGAATATGTCCGCAGGGAAATTGAGTATCTTTCCAAAGGAAATTTTTTTGCCGAGGCATACAAACGTTCCGGCCGGTACAGGCCCTTTATTATGGAGGAACTCAAAAAGGCCGGACTTCCTGCGGAACTGTCATGGCTGCCCCTTATTGAAAGCGGATTCAAAGCCAGAGCCCTGTCTCCTGCCAGGGCATTGGGGATGTGGCAGTTTATTCCCTCAACCGGATACCGGTTCGGTCTGAGCCGGGACAAATATGTTGATGAACGGATGGATCCCCATAAATCCACAAAGGCTGCCATTGCCTATCTGAAAGAACTTCACGATATGTTCGGCGACTGGTCAACTGTTCTGGCGGCATATAACTGCGGTGAGGGCAGAGTGCTGAAAACCATCCGTTCCCAGGATGTGAGTTATATGGACAATTTCTGGGATTTGTATGAAAAACTGCCCAGTGAGACAGCAAGGTATGTACCCCGGTTCCTGGCAACTCTTCATATGGTGGCGAATCCGGATAAATACGGACTGAATCCAGCGGATATGGATCGCCCCCTGACGTATGAGGAACTGACGATCTCAAAACAGGTGAGTCTCAGGGATCTGGCCGAAGCAATCGGAACCTCACCGACCGATCTGAAAATGCTGAATCCGGAGCTGAAACAGGACATGATTCCGCCTGAATCCTATTCCCTGAAAGTTCCGGAGGGCAAAAAAGAGACACTGGTGGCAAAACTTGACAGCATTCCCATCTCCTCTCCTCCTCCCCCCACTGTGGAAAAACAGAAGTCTGAACCATCTGCTGCGCCTGTGTCCACAGCGGTTTATCACAGAATCAGAAAAGGGGAGACTCTGTCCAAAATTGCCAAACGCTACGGAACCAGCACAAAGGCAATCATGGGGGCCAACAGTATACACAGACGCAATTATATGGTGGCCGGCAATATTCTGAAGATACCTGTCAAACATTCGGTGAAAGAAAGGATTTATGCTTCAAAATCAGATTCTTCAGTGAAAAATACCAAAGGGAAGCGCAAATCTGTCTCCACCCATATTGTAAAAAAAGGAGATTCGATCTGGAATATTGCGGAGAAATATGGTATTGCTGCCACAGATATAAAGAAGTTCAACAATATCAGCGGTGGCAAACTGAATGTAGGGCAGGAACTGGTCATACCGAAATCCGCTTCTTCGGGCAGCAGTGAGAAACGCCTGAAAACCTATAAGGTGAAAAACGGGGATGTGCCAACGGCAATCGCAAAACGGCATAATATGTCCCTGCAGGATTTTCTCCGGGTCAACCGCATGACGAACCGGAGC
>CAZHPS010000003.1:0-43561 GCA_964534335.1 uncultured Desulfobacterales bacterium | reverse complement strand
CCTACTTAAGCAGAGCGGTTTTCTGCACACGCGGATCAGCCCGTGACAGTATTAAGTCAATGGAGAATCAGTATAATACCAATTCGCTATTGAAATTATACAATAAGGTTGTTATGTAACATACCCTTTGAGAAAACCGGTCTGCCTCCGGTATTCTGCTCCGCCTGCCGCTCTTTCATGCCTGCAATCCCGGAGCGGACTGACCATGCCCTGCCGGAGGCTGAAACCGTTATTCAGAATATATTCAGCAGTTAATAATTTTCTCAGTAGGTATGTTACATAACACAATAAGGTGTTATTTCCTCTGTGTTCTCTGTGGTTTTTTTCTCTCTGTGTCCTCTGTGGGAAACTGAATCATAAGTATATTTTCAATGGAGAATTGGTATAACATGAATGCATTCATTCTGTTTTCCTTTCTGTCTGTTTTTTTATTCAACAATTGACAGTTGACTGCAATTTACAGTATAATACCGATTCTCCATTGAACTGATGCTGATCCGGAGGAGTGCAGAAATTAAGCGGAGCGGTTTTTTGCACAGCCGGAACTGTGGAAAAACTGACGGTATTGGATCAAACCAATGGCGAATCGCTATAATATACCGACAGTTAAATCCCTTAATTTAATGGTAGTGGGTCAAACTGGCTGATATGTCATCCCTTCCGGGATTCTGATTTGTTTTTTAATTTTTTTCTATAATAATATCAGTCCTTACGGATTTTTCCGGCACAGTTGTCAGGCCCAGATCAGCGGTTTACAATAACTTTACAGCTATCTCACTAAAAATATGGATAAATCCATTGAATTCACGTTATATTGCCATATTCATACTGTTTATGTCCGGCGCTGTCTGTTTTGCGGAAACAGAGGATAACAGCGAAACAGTTTCCATATCTCCCCGGATTGTGGGAGGCCGGGAGGCAGCACCGGGTGACTGGCCCTGGATGACCGCTCTGATCAGATCATACAGTTCTTCTTACAATTCCGGACAGTTCTGCGGTGGTTCGCTCATTCATCCCAACTGGGTGGTTACGGCCGGACATTGCGCGTACCGGAAATCACCTTCAGATGTGGATGTGGTTCTGAATATCCATGATCTGATAAATGACACAGGGGAAAGGGTGAAGGTGAAACGGATTATCGTTCATCCTTCCTATGATAATTCTACTTTGGATTTTGACATTGCGCTGCTGGAACTGGAACACAGGGTATCGTATGAAACCATCAGCCCGGTATCAGAAGATTTTGTTCTGGAAAATCAACTGTCCATTACGATGGGCTGGGGAAAAACAGATTATTACACTTATTCTTATTCCAGCAAACTGATGGAAGTACTTATTCCCATTGTCAGCAATGAAACCTGCAACAATGCCTTTAATGCAATCGGTTATCATGATGATATAACAGAAAATATGTTTTGTGCAGGTTTTGTGCAGGGAGGCAGGGACGCGTGCATTGGTGACAGTGGCGGGCCTTTGATTGTATGGGATGGAAGCGGGTGGAAACTGGCCGGACTTGTCAGTTGGGGGGAAGACTGCGCTCTCCCGGATTTGTACGGGGTATATACAAGAGTCCCGAAACTTATCCGTTTTATCAATCAATACGTGCCGCTATCCGCTGTTGCGGGTGATTTTGATCAGAACGGACGGCTGGGGCTTGAAGATGTTATCGGCATTCTCCAGACAGTGGCCGGCATACGGAAAGACAGTTCTGTAAATCCCCGATCCGGTGATTATGACGGAGATGAGAACCTCACCCTGAAAGATGCCATAAGTATTCTGCAGATTCTTGCAGGAAATATTCCGCAATAACATGTAAAACTGCCGCATTGTCAGTATATCCGCATTTGCAATGAAGGACTTCCGAAGTTTCGGAAACTTCGGAAGCCTTTTCAGACAGTCTGCCAATTGGAAAATCTCTGAAACGATTTCAGGATACTGCCATATGCTCTACCAGTTGAAAACCTTGTCCAGTTCCTCATCGGGAATGTCAAAAACAACATTGTGCGGGGCCAGGGATTCTCTTTTGAAATAGAGCGGCAGACGGTCATGTTCTTTGGTGAATCCTGCCATTTTGTTGAATTCCCGTTCCATGGAGAGAATCTTTTTCCCCAAAGCCGCCACATCATCACCGGTCATGTTCAGGCCGTACATGCCGTTGATGCTGTCTACCATTGCATTAAAGGTTTCCGGCTGATCCAGAATGGCAAACGCGATAAACAGACAGTAACCGGTTGCATCCAAAGCAGCAGTCGCAATCTGGAGATTTCTCGACAGTTCAATCTGTCCCTGTGAACTCAAAGGATCAACATCACCGCCCACCTTGAGAATATTGGCTGTCACTGCATAACCGGCTGTATGATCCGCTCCCATTGTCGTGGTCGCGTAGGTCACACCAATGCCTTTGACTGCACGGGGATCATACGCTGGCATGGCCTGTCCCTTGACTACCGGTGCTCTTTCAATGCCAAATGCTTTGGCAGTAAGTGCAGTGCCGTTTCCCAGTATGCGTCCCAAAGGCGTACCCTGTCCCACTTCATCAAGCAGTTTGAGAACCCCTTCCCCGTCACCAAAAGGCAGCAGCCCGGCTTCCATTGCCACACCAAATGCAGCGCCCATCTCAATGGTGTCCAGTCCAATGTCATCATCCATGAAATCAATCCGGGCAATGGTGTCCGGATCACTGATGCCGCAGTTGCCGCCATGCGCCCATACAGTCTCATATTCCGGCTGCTTGGTGATATAATTGCCGTCTTTGTCCACATAAATGCCGGAGCAGCGGATCACACATCCCGCATGACAGCCGTGTGTGGGGTTTCCGCCTCTTTTTGTTTCAATCTCAGCAAAGGTTTCCCCGCTGATCTTCACTGCATCTTTGAACTGTCCCTGTCTGAAATTGTAAGTGGGATAAGCTCCGGCTTCGTTGATCACATTGGTCAGCACATTGGTTCCATAAGTGGGAAGTCCCTGCCCTGTGACTGCATGGGAGCGCAGACCTTCCACAAATTTTTTGTTCGCTGCCTTGAGTTTTTCCGGATCTTTGGCAGAGCGCATTTTGCACCCGGCATCATCGAGAATAATCACTTTGATCCCTTTGGAACCCATAACCGCGCCAACCCCTCCGCGTCCCGCGTGCCGGGTGGGACGGAACTCCCGATCTGTGATGGCAATGGTGGCAGATCCCATTTTCATTTCACCGGCCGGGCCAATGGAGATCATGGCAACTTTGTCACCGTGTTCAGCCTTCATTTTTTCTGCCAGCGCATAATTGCGCATCATTTTATATTCATTGGCTTTGCTAATCTCAACTTTGTCTTTGCTGATAAAAATTTTGTGGAGATCAGAACTTTTGGCCTCCCCTTCCAGAATAATGGCTGCATATCCCAGACGTGCCAGCACCTGTGATGCCTGGCCTCCGGAATTGGCTTCCTTGATGCCTCCGGTCAGGGGACTTTTGCATCCCACAGAAAGACGTCCCGAAGTGGAGGCAGCACTGCCGCTCATCAGTCCGGGCGCGATAACCAGTTTGTTTTCCGGCCCCAGCGGATGGCAGTCCGGCGGAACTTCTTTGAACACCACCATTGAGGTCATGCCTCTGCCGCCCATACCTGCATATTCACCCAGCGTTGTAACAGTTGCTTTGGGTCCGCCGTCCGCGCCTACATCAATGCGTAAGATTTTGTCCATAATTTTTTTCTCCTTATGTCCGGATTTCTGTCTGATACAGTTATTTTATTCCTTTACAGGTTATTCTGATTTCAGAGATGAAGAATAATCGCACAAATTTCCCTGTGATGACGGAAAACAACATTTCAGATAAATTTATCCTGCTGATTTGATTCTACATAATTATTCAGAAGATTGTCAAACAATATTTTTGTCTGTATCTGTTTATCCCAAACCGTTTTCAGAGTTCGGAGAATGCATTTTTTTTAACAGCGAAAGACACGGACAGCATTTTTGTCTGTATCTGTTTATCCCAAATCGTTTTCAGAGTTCAGGGAATGCATCTTTTTTTAACCACGAAAGACACGGACAGCATTTTTGTCTGTATCTGTTTATGCCAAATCTTTTTCAGAGTTCAGGGAATGCATCTTTTTTTAACCACTAAAGACACGAAAAGGCACGAAAAGACAGAATTTGGTATGCCATGTTTTGAAAGCGAATTGGTATTATACCAATTCGCTATTGAATTTATACAATAAGGTGAGTTATTTCCTCTGTGTTCTCTGTGGTTTTTTCTCTCTGTGTCCTCTGTGGGAAACCGAATCATAAGTATATTTTCAATGGAGAATTGGTATTATGATTCGATCACGAAAAATTGAAAAGGCTTTGAAGGGCTGAAGCATCAAGACACAATGCCAATGGGTTATCTGCTGAGCTTCCAGACACGGAAGTCAAATCTGAAATCTTCATACATGCGGACAGTGGACACCAGCAGAATATCCGGAGAAAGATAAAAAGCAGTGCCTTTCCGGGTAAACCGATCCAGAAAAATTTCCTCTGTTCCGGTGAACAGATTTTTGATCAGCAGTTGCTCACCGTCGCGCGAATCCTGCGGATCTGTGAACACTGCCAGAAAATTCTGCATGGGACTGATTGCCGGAGGTGAATTGCCGGTAATGCTGTCTGCCAGCAGTTCCGCACTGCCATTGCTGCTGATGCGCATGATTTTCTTGAATCCCTGACTGCTGAGAGTGGAAATCAATGCACAGAAAGAAGTGTCTGAAAAAGGATACAGACCGGTTACGCTGAATTCCTCTCCGCTCAGGATGTACAAAGTTTCGGATCGCGCTTCTCTGATATGATACACCTGTATCTGCCGGAGACTTTCAATATACACAGCCAGCTTATCATTGTCTGCCCAGATCATCGCGCCGCTTTCCCCTGTGAAATGCGAAGGCAGAACAGCAGCGATTTCTCCGTTCACAGTATTCAAAATGCGCACCGGTTCCGTGCCAGTTAATGTTGAAACAGCCAGATACTGATCATCAGGGGAAAATACTGCTCCGCTGAATTCCTTTGCAGTCAAAAAAGTTCTCTGCGTATGGCTTTCCAGGTCAAAAACTGTCAGTTCCCTGTTTCCCGCCCTGTCCCCGGCAACAGCAGCAATCATATTACCAGAGGAAGACCATGGATTTTTCAACTGATTCAGATAAATGGGCTGGTAATGGGTGCTGTACTGCCGTGCAAATGTCACTCTTTTGCCGGAAACACGGAAAATCTGATCCACAATGCCGGTATCTGTATCATACACATACAGACTGGTCTGAAATCCGTCACCTATGTCATCCACAATCAGTGCCACAGAAGATGAACCGGCAAGGGGATACATGTCCTGTATCCTGCCAGGAACATGGATCTCCTGCGGTGTCATTTTTTCCGAGGCCAGTTCTCCTCCGTCCGCACGGGCAGAATAATCTTCCAGAAAATCTGTATGCATCTGTTTTGGAATAGTTTCACTTTTGCATCCGTTTGCCAGATGAGCAGCTTCGTGAACCAGTGTAGCGCAGATTTCCACTTCACTCCGGTTCAGGGTAGCAATTTCAATATAGCACTCACCGGGCTGACAGATCGCATAACCCAGCTTTCCCTCAGATGAGGAGGATCGGTCATCATAGTAATCAATCCGGCCCACATTATCCTTCACATAGGACAGCCAGCCAGCGTATTCCAGCACTTCCCGGTGTTCCTCCCGCAGACCGGGCGCACCGCTTTCGCTGCATCCTTCAAACGCATATTCCACAGCGTCATCCGCGCCGCAGGAAAGAAAACAGAAACACAGACAGGCAAAAAGAAAAATACGGAGAGATTTCATTTGATGATACCTTTTCATGTGTACTCCAACAGTGTTTATGCCCAGAGGAGTAAAAAAATATAATACCGGTTCGCCACTGGTTTTATACAATGCGGAATGCGAATCCGGAGGAGTGCAGAAATTAAGCGGACGGTTTTTTGCACACACAAATCCGGAGGAGTGCAAAAATTAAGCGGAGCGGTTTTTTGCACACGCCCGGCAGAGGAAAAACTGACAATATTTTATCAAATAAATGGAAAATTCGTATAATTTGAGTTATTTGTGGTTGAACCCACAAAACCAAAACTGACAAAGCATCAGGTTTTGCTCTCCGGAAACCATCCCGTTCCCGCATGAAACAGGAATACTGAATTTGTGGAAATATACCATTACTTGAAACATTTGCTGAGGTTCGGATTCAGATCTGAATTCCGCACAGAAAAACTCTGTGTGACTCTGCGGAAACTCTGCGTGACTCTGCGGTTAAAATCTGCCCGGCAGAATTACCAAAATGTTTTAAGTATCGGTATAAACCCCAAGGGTTTCAAAAACCCTCAGGGTTTTGATTTGGGACAGGAATATAATTTACAGCAGCTTCTGAAAAAAGTCATTCCCCTTGTCATCCACAAGAATAAACGCGGGAAAATCCTTTACCGTAATCATATAGATGGCTTCCATGCCAAGTTCAGGGTATTCAATCAGTTCCACATTGGTGATGCAGTCCCTGCCCAGCCTTGCAGCGGGGCCTCCGATGGAACCCAGATAGAATCCTCCGAATTTTTTGCACGCGTCTGTCACCACTTTGGTTCGGTTGCCTTTGGCAAGCATAATCATGGAGCCTTTCCGTTCCTGAAAAATGGGAACATAGGGATCCATCCGCGCTGCAGTCGTAGGCCCGAAAGAGCCGGAAGCATAACCTTTGGGAGTTTTGGCAGGCCCGGCGTAATAGATGATATGATCCTTGATATACTGGGGCAGATCCTCACCTTTGTCCAGACGCTCCTTGAGTTTGGCATGGGCTATGTCACGTCCCACAACAATTTTGCCGGTCAGGAGCAGAGGTGTTGCCACCGGATATTTTGTCAGAATGGCACGGATTTCATCCATAGTCCGGTTCAGATCGATGCGGACTGCATTGCTGGTTTCCTCGGCTCCTGCAGGCATGTATTTTGCCGGATTTGTTTCCAACTGCTCCAGAAAAATACCGTCTTTGGTGATTTTTGCCTTGATATTCCGATCCGCACTGCAGCTTACGCCCATACCAATGGGACAGGATGCGCCATGCCTGGGCAGACGCACCACACGCACATCCAGACAGAAATACTTGCCCCCGAACTGCGCTCCCAGCCCCAGTTCCCGCGAGGCTGCAAGCAGTTTTTCCTCCAGTTCCATATCCCGGAATGCCTGTCCGCCTGCATTGCCTTTGGTGGGCAGTTCATCCAGATATTTCGCGCTGGCAAGTTTCACGGTCTTCAAAGTGAGTTCAGCCGAGGTTCCGCCAATGACAAAGGCCAGATGATAAGGCGGACACGCGGCAGTTCCCAAAGTTTTCATTTTTTCCGTAAGAAACTTGACAAGGGTGTTGGGATTGAGAACCGCCTTGGTTTCCTGATACAGATAGGTTTTGTTGGCAGATCCGCCGCCTTTGGCAATGAAAAGAAATTTGTACGCGGCTCCGGGAGTGGCAAAAATATCAATCTGCGCGGGAAGATTGCACCCCGTGTTTTTCTCCTCATACATGTTCAAAGGCGCATTCTGGGAATAACGCAGACTGGTTTGGGTATAGGCATTGAAAACCCCTTTGGAAAGTGCTTCCTCCTCATTGAAATCTGCCCAGACCTGCTGGCCTTTTTTGCCCATGATAATGGCGGTTCCCGTGTCCTGACACATGGGAAATTCCATTTCTGCGGAAATCACAGCGTTTTTCAGCATTTCACGGGCCACGAATTTATCATTGGCCGAGGCTTCGGGATCATCAAAAATGGCAGACAGCTTTTTCAGATGCTCCGACCGCAGAAGATGGGACACTTCCCTGAATGCCTGATCCGCAAGCAGGGTCAGGGCTTCGGGTTTCACGCAGAGAATTTCTTTGCCTTCAAAATTTTTGACACTGACATGCTCTTTGCTCAGGAGCCGGTATGCGGTTTTGTCTTCCCCCAGCGGAAACATCTGCTGATAGTTGAATTCGGTCATAGCTTTCTCCTTTACCGCTGAATGGTCACTTTTTTCATAACCACAGGCTGGGCAGGTTTGTCATTGGCCCCGGTTTTGACCGAACCGATAGCCATGACCACATCCAGACCTTTGGTCACTTTTCCGAAAACCGAATGCCGGTTATCCAGATGGGGCGTGGGAGCCAGGGTGATAAAGAACTGGCTGCCGTTGGTTGCCGGACCTGCATTGGCCATGGAAAGAATGCCTTCACTGTCATGGCGCAGCGAAGAATGAAACTCATCCTTGAATTTATAACCCGGCCCGCCGTTTCCCAGACCAAAGGGACATCCGCCCTGGATCATGAAATCCCTGATAATCCGGTGAAAACTGAGTCCGTCATAATAATTGCCCCCCCGCTGGGTCTCCTGGCGTCCTTCTGCAAGATTGACAAAATTCCATACAGTTTCCGGGCATTCCTTGGCGTAAAGCTCTGCCTCAAAGGTTCCCATGCTGGTCTCAAACACCGCTGTCACACGGTCGAGTTTTTCTTTGTACGTGCTTTTCTGGCCGATCATAATTCCTCCTGATAATGTAATATATTAATAATGAACAAAAAATTTGGAGTGCAAAATTCTTTCCCACAGGGCGGGAAAATTTTATACTCCTGAGTTTATGATTTTTCAAGCAGAAACAATAGTCATAAATTTTCAAAATATGCAAAACTTGGGGATGTGTCAATGATAAAGGAGAAACAGCAGCAAATCTGACAGATTTTTTTCTGATGACCTCAGACGGTTTTCCATACCTCCTGCTATGGAAAAATCATCCCGTTCTCTGTATGATGATTTGTATCCTTCCCATCACAAATTTAATGAAACTGGGATTATGATCTGTTTTTACAGCATAATTTTTTTTCTGCCAATAATCCGGAATTGGAACTGCCGGAAAAAAATCAAATATCCTTGACAAAATTCCCGGATAAGTGCTATTTAAACAAATTTTTGGTTATATGCAGATGTCACCAGCATCTGTATGAAATCCTTGCTCCGGATTGGCCGGGGCTTCATATCCGCAGGGAGGTATTATGAAAAGGTATGAAACAGTGGTGATTGTCCAGCCGGATCTGGCGGATGATCAGCGTGCGCCTCTTTTTGAGAGGATGAAAGAAATTATTTCACAGCAGGGCGGCTCCCTCATGGAGTTTGACGAGTGGGGAGTACGGCATCTGGCCTATGAAATCAAAAAGAAAAAACGGGGGTTTTACGTCCGGCTGGATTACTGCGGAAGCGGTGCCACCGTAGCTGAAATCGAAAGATTTTTCCGTATTGATGACCGGGTCATGAAATACATGACGATTCTGCTGTCGGAAAAAGCAGATCCTGAAACCATCAGGGCAGAACTGGAAGCAGCAAAGACCAAACCTGTCCGGGCAGCCGATGAGGACAGTTCTCCTGTTGCCGCTTTTGATGATGCTGAATCCGAAGATGGGGATGATGCGGAATATCAAAGCAGTGAAGATGACGACAGCGAAGTAAACGATGAGGAGGATAAATAAGATGGCATTCCGACCCCAGAAAAGGACAGCAGGCGGCCCGGGCAACGGCGCAGCGGGCGGCAGACGGAAAAAAAGAGTTTTTCACCGCCGCAAAGTATGCCGCTTCTGCGCGGACACCAGCATTCAGATTGATTACAAAGACCCGAAAACCCTGAAATATTTCACAACGGAACGCGGCAAGATTATCCCCAGAAGGATATCCGGGACCTGTGCAAAGCATCAGCGGAAACTTACCGTTGCCATCAAACGCGCCCGGTGCATAGCACTGCTGCCCTTTGTCGGCACATATGAAATGTAGAAAGTCACATCCGCATATCCCTGTTGTCCGTCAGCACAGTTGACGGAAATGCAACAGCCCGATGATCTGACAATAATCAGCATGGATCAGATATGGACAACCGAACTGTTCGGCACATAGGCCGGACGGACATACTGAGGGGAACCGGCATTACCTGCCTGATTTTTCTTCTGTCCGTGCATATTCCGGTGATCGGCTTTTTTGTTTCTCTGCTGATTCCCCTGCCGATCCTCTTCTGCCGCATAAAACTTGGCAGAAAAAACGGCGGAACTGTTTTTGCACTGTCACTGCTGATCACATTTTTATCACTTGGCAGCATTTCTTTTGATGTGCTCTACTTTGCCGGACTGATGCTGCTGGGTTTTGTTCTCGCGGAGATGTCTGAAAAAAAACTGACTGTTGAACAGACTGTTCTTCGTACAGCGGGCATTGTTGCCGCTTTTGCCGCTGTATGCCTTTTTTTTTACAGCAGTTCGGCAGATAAGGACATCGGAACAGTTGTATCGGAATATGTGGCACTGAATCTGGAACATACCGTAAAACTCTACAGAGATATGGGAGTTCCCGAAGATACCCTGCAGATGGTGTCAGATTCCAGGGATGCCATACACTACGGTCTGGTGCGGATCATTCCGGCCATTACAGCATCTGCCCTGCTTTTTCTCACATGGCTGGTTCTGCTGACGTCAAAGCCCCTGATGAATGCGGGAAAACTGCCGTGGCCGGACTTCGGTGCTCTGACCATGTGGAAAGTGCCGGAAATTTTGGTATGGGGTGTTATCGGATGCGGGCTTATGCTCATGGTTCCGGATACACTGATCCGCATCATTGCTTTTAACGGACTGATTGTTCTGATGACCGTGTATTTTTTCGGAGGAATTGCCATTGTGGCCTTCTATTTTGAAAAAAAACAGTTTTCTCCCATGCTGAAAGTTTTTTTCTACAGCATGATTGCCCTGTGGCATATGGCCCTGATTCTGGTCATCGGGCTGGGCTTTTTTGATATGTGGCTGAATTTCAGAAAATCAGAAACAGGCGGCGCAAACGGATGAATTGTGTGCGCCGTCCGGAGGTTTTGACATGAAAGGCGATACAAAAGTCATTTTAACAGAAACCATGGAATCTCTGGGTGTGATCGGCAGCGAAGTCAAAGTGGCCAGGGGATTTGCAAGAAATTATCTTCTTCCCCAGAAAAAAGCCATGCTGTCCACACCTGCCAACCGCAATATACTGGAACGGAGCAGAGTCAAGTTTGAACTCCAGATAGCCAGGGAAAAAGCATTTGCCGGGGAAATGGCAAAACGGCTGGAAGGAGTTTCTGTCACCATAACTGCAAGAGTCAGCGATGAAGACCGCCTGTACGGTTCGGTGACAATACGCGATATTATTGAAGCCCTTGCAGCAAAGGGAATTGAAATGGAAAAGCGTATGGTACTGCTGACAGAACCCATCAAAAACCTGGGTACCTATTCTGTTCCCATCCGGGTTTACAAAGGGATTGAGCCGGAAATCACGGTTGAAGTCGTTCCCGAAGCTGTGCCGGAATAGTATGTGCATGTGTCAGATGCTCAATGGGCAGTAAGGTAAGGTGATTTCCAGAAAAGAATATCCCGCCAAAGCAGCATAAGCTTCCAGCCTGAACTGAAATGGGATATTTATTTTCAGAAATCACCTAAGTAAGTACATAGCAAAGTAAATACGCTTCAAATTGCAAAACCCTGAGAGGTTTTCAAACACTCAGGGTTTTGTCAGCAGACAGGCCCACTGACCTGTCTGAAATTTCTGCATCTTTATGGCAGGTTGGGGAAACCGGGCCAAAAAAGTTTTTTTGCTGAAATTTTCCCGGATTTCATATTATACCGATTCTCCATTGAAAATATACTTATGAAACACACCCCTGCCCCTCTCAGGAGGGGCTTTTCTGAAAAAATCAATGGCGATTTGGTATTATACCGATTCTCTATTGAATTTATACAATAAGGCGAATTATTTCCTCTGTGTCCTCTGCGGGAAACTGAATCATATACCGATACTTAAAATATTTTGGTAATTCTGCCGGGCGGATTTTAACCGCAGAGTAACACAGAGTTTCCGCAGAGTGACACAGAGTTTTTCTGTTCGGAATTCAGATATGAATCTGAACCTCTGCAGATGTTTCAGGTAATGGTATATATAAGTATATTTTCAATGGAGAATTGGTATTACACAAGATGCACAATCTCCACATTTCCCCATTTTTTTTTCAGATATTCGGCCACCAGCCTGCGGTGACATTTTTCCGGCTCTTTTTCACTGCAAAGCAGACAGTCTCGGTCGGAAATAATGCCGGAAATGATTTTTTCCACTTTCCGTTCGGCCATCAGTTGAAGGAAATCTTTTTCATACACTGCCCACTCCCCCTTATTTTTTTTGTACGCATCCAGAATTTCCTGAGACGGAGCCAGTTCTAGCAGGTGCAGATAGTCAATGCCGCAGATGGTTTTCAGAAACCAGCGCAGATCATCGCGTTTGGCAAATCCGGCCAGTTGCGAAACATTGTTCAGACGCACATCCGCAATCCGTTTCACGCGTGCAGACGAGAGAGCGGAGAAAAAATTTTCTGCGGATCGCTGTGTAAAACCAATGGTGAAAAGTTTCATTCTTCCTCCTGTGTTTCCTCGGTGTTTTTGGGAATGTAGGCAATTTTTCCGCTTTGCATGTCATAGGCGCGTATAACAGCAGATTCAGGGCCGGTGTCAAAAAGTTCCTGCCGGATATCCAGCAGAAACATCAGACGCTTTTCCGCATCACAGTGTTCCTCAGTGGAGCCATCTTCCAGAATATGCCGGATATGAATATCCGCAGATTGAAGATGACGGCAGACCAGAATCATGCGGTGGCACATAATCGGATCTTTTTCCGAACACATCAGTGCAATGCGGAAGGATTCCATGCCTTTTTTCACGCGTTCCAGTCCATTCTGAAAATCTGCGGTTCTGGCAATCGCGTCATAACTGACCCTGCCATTTTCATAACAACTGGGATATTTGCTGCGCGGGCCAAGTTCATCACCGAGAAAAACATACGCTATGCCGTGTATTTTCAAATCTGTGCGCAGGGTTTCCCGGTTAAACTGTGGATTATGTCTGCTGTAAGGATGGGAACGCACATCACCAATGGCTGTAATGCTGTTCTGTCTTAGCAGTTCAATGAATTTTTCCGCACAGTGGTTTGAATGCCCGATAGTCCATATTTCATTCATAATTTCATTGCTCATAAAAAAATTCCTGTATCAGAAATGCCTGCCACCAGTTTGTAACAGAATCCCTCAAAAGGTTCGCTGATGCTGAGGGTGCATTTTACGCAATATTTTTTATAAAATGAATTATACCGATTCGCCATTGACCTGATACAATCTGCACATGATCCGGAGGATTGAAAAAATTAAGCGGACCGGTTTTCTGCACAGACGAAACAGCGCAAAAAATGACAATATTTGGATCAAACCAATGGGTAATCGGTATTATACTGATCCAATTTTGGTTTTTTATGTCACAAAAGTTGCGAATCTGTTTCATTTTTCGGAAAAATCAAAATTGAATCAGTATATATCAGGTTTTGAATTAAAAATCAACGGATTTGACCTGCTGCCATAGAAACGGAATACCAGAAATAGCTTGACAACCAATTGTCTATATTATATAATTTGGCAATACTGTTTTGTCAGTTTATCCAAATAAGTCCGTACAGGCTGACAAAGCAGAGACAGGCAGGCAAATACATACTGATCCAATTTTGGTTTTTCCGAAAACCGGAACAGATTCTCATAATCCGGCTCCCAAATGCTTCTGACTGACGCTTAAAGCAGCTTTTGTGCCATAAAAAACCAAAATTGGATCTGTATATTTGAAAATTCTAAAAAAAAATTGTGAAATTATCAATACTGGCTGTATGTCATGCAAAAATTTTGACAAAGCTTATCAGATCAGTCCTGATAAAACTGAAGTGTCCAGAAATATCAATGATTCAGACAGTTTTTGAATACAACGGTTTATATTTTCAGGGCGCTGCCATGATTTTTTTAATTCTCAGCCCGCAAGCTGAATTGAAAAAAATATCAAAGTTTTACAGAGGTTCAGAAGGCTGCAGAATTTGCAGTTTGTCAAATTAATATCTTGAAACAAAAATAAAATATATGTCTTAAAAAATTGTCCGAACCATTGGAAATATTAAAAAATGCTTAAAAAACAAAATGCAAAAACCGGGTACAGGAAATTAAACATCTTATGAATCAGTCTGAATACATTTACCGGGAAAAACGCATCACACACTGGGACGGGGTTTCAGATTTTCAGAAAAATCCCAAACGCATCAGCATTTTCTATAATCAACTGATTGCACATTATTACCGATTTCTGGTTCCACCGGGTCTGCGAATTCTGGAACTTGGCTGCGGTCACGGGGATCTGCTGGCCGATTTGAAACCATCTGTGGGTGTGGGACTTGATTTTTCCGCAAACATGATTTGCACAGCCGCAGAAAAACATCCGGAGTTGTTTTTTATCCAAGCAGATGCCCATGAAATTCCCCTGAAACAGTGTTTTGATGTGATCATTTTGTCTGATCTGGTCAATGATCTCCGGGATGTGCAGAAACTGCTGGAAAAACTCCATCCTTTATGTCATAAGGGAACCCGTGTGATTCTCAATTTCTACAATAATATATGGCGGATTCCCCTGTCTGCGGCCAAATTCCTGAAACTGGGGGCCATGACTTTGGAGCAGAACTGGTTTTCCCCTGATGATATGCGCAATCTTCTGCATCTGTCAGATTTTGAGGTGGTAAAATACTGCCCCCTGATTCTGTTTCCCCTGAAAGTCCCTTTTCTGTCAGAGATGCTGAACCGTTATCTTGTCAGACTGTGGCCTGTGCACTGGTTTGCACTCACCAGTTTTATGGTGGCAAGACCTGTGCGGCAGGCTGCAAAAAACAATCCCGCGTCTGTTTCCGTTATTGTACCGGCGCGGAACGAGGCCGGAAACATAGAAGATATTATCAGAAGAACTCCTGTGATGGGAGAAAAAACGGAAATCATCTTTGTGGAAGGCCATTCACAGGATAATACCTTTGAAATAATTGAAAAAATGATTCTCCAGTATTCGGAAAAAAACTGCCGACTGTTCCGTCAGACCGGAAAAGGCAAGGGCGATGCGGTGCGCCTGGGATTTGAGAGAGCGCAGGGGGATATTCTGATGATTCTGGATGCGGATATGACCGTACCTCCCGAAGATCTGCCCCGTTTTTATCATGCCATTGCTTCGGGAAAAGGGGAATTTGTCAACGGTGTGCGGCTGGTCTATCCTCTGGAGCAGGATTCCATGCGGTTTCTGAACATGGTGGGCAACAAGTTTTTCAGTCTAGCTTTTTCCTGGCTTTTGGGACAGCCCATCAAAGACACCCTTTGCGGCACAAAGGTTATGCGGAAAAGAGATTATGAAATGATAGCCGGAAACCGGCATTATTTCGGAGAGTTTGATCCATTCGGAGATTTTGATCTTCTGTTTGGCGCGGCAAAACTCAATTTCAGAATCGTGGAAATCCCCATCCGCTACCGCTCCCGAACCTATGGAAACACCAACATTGAGCGTTGGAAACACGGCTGGCTGCTGCTGAAAATGGTTTTGTTTGCTGCCAAAAGAATCAAATTTATCTGAAATTTTGGAGCCTGATCTCTATGATAGCCTGTGTTGTTTTGCCCACTTATAATGAAGTAAAAAATATTCCTCTGATTATTCCTGCCATATTTGCACAAAGCAGCAAGATACAGACCCATGAACTCCATGTGCTGGTTGTGGATGACAATTCTCCTGACGGAACACAGGATGCGGTCAGTGAGTTAATGAAGAATTTTCCAAATCTTCATCTGATCAGCGGCCCCAAAAAAGGGCTGGGGAAGGCATATAAAAGAGGAATTGAACATGCGTTAAAGATATTGAATCCGGATCTGATTCTGGAAATGGATGCGGATATGCAGCATGATCCGGAACTGATTCCGCTTTTCATTACCCTGACAAACTATGGTTTTTCTCTTGTTATCGGTTCCCGCTTTGCTCCGGGGGGAGACACTCCGAATTTTTCTTTTCGCAGACGTATGATGAGTCTTTTCGGAAACTGGCTGATCCGTTTTGTCGGAGGCTTGCCGCGTATTCATGACTGCACCTCAGGATACAGGTGTATAAAAGCAGAGATTCTCAAAAAATGCAATCTGTCTTTTCTTTCCACACGGGGATATTCTTTTCAGTCCTCTCTGCTTTGCGAACTTTTAAGGAACAGGGCCAGAGTGGTGGAAATTCCCATTGTGTTTCCTGACAGAATACATGGTGATTCCAAACTTTCTTTGCAGGATCAGGTGGAATTTCTGTTGAATATTCCGAAAATCAGGTTCCGTAATTCCAAAGAATATCTGGTATACTGTTTTACAGGAATCATTGGTCTTGTTTTCCATATGGCTTTTTACTGTCTCCTGACCAGGTTAATGCGTATTCCTTTTGAAATCGCTTCTCTTTTTTCCATAGAATCCTCCATTGTTTTTAATTTTGTTTTGTATAAAAGAATAATGAAACCGGAATCACCGGATATTGTTTCCAAAAAGGAACTGGGCCTGTTTCATCTGTTTTCAGGCATGGGCGGAGTTGCAAATTATTTCATATTATTAATTCTCGTTTATCTTTTCGGATTTTGGGACATAACAGCCAATTTGATTGGCATTGCTGCCGGTATTGTGATAAACTACAGTGTTCACTCATTCTGGAAATGGAAGCAGTGTTAGCAGATCGGAAATTTTTTACTGGCACAGAATTTTCACAAAGTGCAAAATGTCATCACAGTAGACAATGATTTCAAATAACAAAAATATTTTTTCTTTTTTTTCAAACAGATGGATGATTAATTCCATTATGTCATCTCTTGTCATTGCCATACTTATACTTTATTGGCCGGTGAAAGATCATGAATTCATCAATTTTGATGATTATGATTATGTTGTCAATAATACGTATGTCAACAAAGGTTTATCGCTTCAGAATCTTTATTGGGCTTTCAGTGCCACCCATTCCAGCAACTGGCATACTCTGACATGGATATCCCATATGATGGATGCAGAATTCTTTGGAATGAATCCGGGGATGCACCATGTGACGAACGTAATATTTCACATATTCAATACACTGCTTCTGTTTTTTTTGTTTGAAAAAATGACGAACAGCGTCTGGCGATCCGGAATTTTGGCGGCTTTATTTGCACTTCATCCGCTTCATATTGAATCTGTTGCCTGGATATCCGAGCGCAAGGATGTCCTCAGCACTTTTTTCTGGCTGCTGACCATGTGGGCATATATAAAATATGTCAGAAATCCAAAACCGGGAACATATTTGCCGGTTATACTGTTTTTTATATGCGGACTGATGAGCAAACCTATGACAGTTACGCTTCCCTTTGTTCTGCTTCTGCTGGATTACTGGCCTCTGTGCCGCATTTCATTTTCAGAAAAAGGGAATGGTTCCGCGTATTCAAACCTCAGATTCCTGATACTTGAAAAAATTCCCCTGCTGAGTTTTTCTGTTCTGTCTGGCATCATCACATTGATTGCACAGAAAAAAGGCGGGGCCATTGGCAATCTGGAAGTGTTTTCCGCAGGAGTAAGAATATCCAATGCTGCTGTTTCTTATGTCACTTATCTGATCAAAACCATTCTGCCCTTTCATCTTTCGGTTTTCTATCCGCATCCCAGAACTGTTTCCTTCTGGCAGACTGCCGGAGCCTTATTGGTATTGGCGTTGATTTCATTTTTTGTCTTCCGGCATTTCAAAACCCGTCCCTGGCTGACAGTGGGATGGCTGTGGTATCTGGGAACACTGGTTCCGGTCATCGGCCTGATTCAGGTGGGCAACCAGTCTATGGCAGACCGCTATACCTATGTTCCGCTCATCGGTATTTTTATTATGGGTGTATGGGGAATTTCCGAAGCTGTTCCATCCGGACAGGGAAAAAAATGCCTGACAGTGTCTGCCATTCTCGTTCTCTGCTTCTTTTGGGAAATTTCACAGAAGCAGGTGCGGTATTGGAAAAATGACTTTTCACTTTTCGGGCATGCCCTTGCAGTTACAGAAAACAATTTTATTGCCCATAACAATCTGGGGAACCTATATATAAAGGAAGGCGACAGAAAAAATGCCATTATGCACTTTCAGCAGAGCATTGCCATTCAGCCCGGGAATGTGATGGCCCATCACAATCTGGGAAATGTTTATATGGAGCAGAACCAACTGTCAGACGCGGTTCATCATTTTTCTCAGGTTATCCTGCTTGATCCGAATTATGCAGATGCCTATTATATGCTGGGAATGGCAAAAATGCGTATGGGAAATATGGATGAGGCCGTACATCATTTTTATGATGCTCTCAGGCTCAGCCCGGAGGATGCGGATGTGCATAATGATCTGGCCATTGTCATGGTAAAACAGGGAAGAATCAAAGAGGCTGTAAGACATTTTCAGAAAGCTGCAGAACTGAAACCGGAAGATCCGGAAATAAAAAACAATCTTCAAAGGGCATCTGAAATGCTCCAGTCCGGGGACAATCCCTGAAACATTTTCACCCGATGCAAAAGGGGGCCAGTATCATGTACAAAAACAAAAAAATTATTGTGGTCATGCCTGCATACAATGCGGAGAAAACCCTGGAGAAAACATACAATGAGGTCATGGAGCAGGAAATCGTGGATACCGTGATTGTTGTGGATGATGCCAGCAGTGACAAAACCGCATACATTGCCACAAAACTTCCCCATACCCGGTTTTATTCCCATGCCAGGAATCTCGGATACGGAGCAAATCAGAAAACATGCTACCGGCTGGCTTTGGAAGAAGGTGCGGATATTGTCATCATGGTGCATCCGGATTATCAGTACACACCCAAACTGATTCCTGCCATGGCTTCTCTGATTGCCAGCGGGCTGTATCACTGCGTTATCGGTTCCAGAATACTGGGCGGATATGCCCTGAAAGGCGGAATGCCGGTTTGGAAATATATTGCCAACCGTTTTCTGACCTTTGCGGAAAATCTTCTGATCGGTGCAAAACTTTCGGAATATCATACCGGATACAGAGCATTTTCCCGTGAACTGCTGGAAAAACTGGATATGTCGAAAAATTCAGATGATTTTGTGTTTGACAACCAGATGCTTGCCCAGATTATCTGGCTGGGATATACGGTTGCGGAGATCAGTTGCCCGACAAAATACTTTCCCGAAGCATCGTCCATCAATTTTTCCCGGAGTATGCGCTACGGATTTGGATGCCTGCATACAGCAGTGACATTCCGGCTGGCACGGATGGAATTTATCAGATCGCAATTGTTTTCAGATTCATAGAAATAATATTTGAAAAAGTTATTCCGGACAGTTGCATTTAAGAGGAAAAAATATGCTGAAAAAAATTAAAAATATTATGGAATATCCCCTTATGTCCGGTCCGGGAATCACTCATATACGCCCGGAAATACTGATTTGCCTGCTCCTTGTTCTGATAACATTTCTCGTTTACCGGCAGGTGGGGGACTTTGATTTCATATCCTTTGATGACAAAGAGGATATTATTGAAAATATCCATGTAAAAAGAGGACTCACGATGGATGGTATCCGATGGGCCTTCAGAATTCAGAAATCCGGATACTGGCATCCCCTTGCATGGATTTCCCACATGCTGGACTGTGAGTTGTACGGATTGAATCCGGGAATGCACCACAGAAACAATGTGCTGATCCATATGGCAAATGTCTTGCTGCTGTTTGCCATATTCAGAGTATCCACCAATGAAACAGGGAAAAGTGCTTTGACCGCCGCTGTTTTTGCCATACATCCCATTAATGTGGAATCGGTTGCATGGGTGGCGGAACGAAAAAATGTTCTGAGCACCTTTTTCTGGTTCCTCACAACAGTCACATATGTTTATTATGTCAGAAAACCCTCAGCAGTCCGTTATCTGACCTGCATTGTCTTATTTACAGCGGGACTTTTGAGCAAACCTATGCTCATAACTCTGCTCTTTGCACTGCTTCTGCTTGATTACTGGCCCCTGCGGCGATTTGATGCCAGACAGATGCTTTTCTCTGTATCTTACCGTATTATTTTGGAAAAAATTCCTTTTTTTGTCCTTTCAGCCATGTCAGTTTATATAACCGCATTGTCTCTTGCCCGTTCCAATATCGTCATATCCACAGAAACTGTTCCCATGGGACTGCGCATTGCCAGTCTTCCTGTTCTTTATGCACAGTATCTTTGCAAAATTTTTCTGCCTGTGAATCTGGCCGTGTTTTATCCCTATCCCCGCGGCATAATTCTGTGGCAGGTGACAGCCTCACTTATCTTTCTGGCAGGGATCAGTCTTTTTGCTTTGAAAAATATCAAAAAATATCCGTATCTGGCTGTGGGATGGCTGTGGTTTCTGGGGACATTGTTTACAGTAATGGGACTGAAGCAGGCAGGTGTATGGCCAGCCATTGCAGACCGTTCTGTCTATGTCCCGGCAGTTGGAATCTATACTGCTTTTGCATGGGGAATGTATGATCTGTCAGAAAAGCGGTATATCCCCAATAAAGGAATTGCGGCTGCATTTGCAATAATCATCAGCGTTCTTATGGGAATTACCTTTCAGTATCTGCCATACTGGAAAGACAGCATTACTCTTTACAGACGCGCACTCAGTGTCACCCATGACAATGATATTATGCACTACAGTCTTGCCAATGAACTGATGAACGATCCTGCCAAAAAAGAGGAAGTGATTTATCACTACTCCGAAGCACTGCGGATCAACCCCCGTTATCTGCAGACCCGTAACAATCTGGGAATATATATGCTGCAGTTGGGGGAAGACAGGGAAGCGGTAAAGCATTTTTTGCAGGTGCTGGAAATGGATCCGGATAATATCAATGCCCATAACAATCTGGGAGTCACACTGGCCCGATACGGCAAAACAGCAGATGCTGCCCGCCATTTCAGGGAAATCATAGGGATTGATCCGGAAAATGCCGAAGCACACAACAATTTGGGAACTGTCATGGCAGAGCAGGGAAATCTATCCGAAGCTCTCCGGTATTTCCAAAAAGCTCTGGAACTTGATCCGGATTTTGAAAAGGCAAAGAACAATATCCGCAAATCTCTTGAGGATATAAAACAAAAAAAGACAAACTGAAAAAGATGAAAGCCTATGTCAGACACTAAACATAATATTCTGGTGGTGGATGATGAACTGAGTATGCGGGAGTTTCTGCATTTTATGCTCACCCGCTCAGGTTATCAGGTTGCCTGTGCGGAAAATGGGCATACTGCGGTGTCAATGATTGAAAACAATCATTATGATCTGCTGCTTACGGATATACGGCTGGGAGACATTTCCGGGCTGGATGTGCTGCGCGCTGCAAAAAAACAGAACCCCGATACTGTGGTGATCATGATTTCCGCTTATGCCAGCGCGGAAACCGCAGTGGAGGCCATGAATGAAGGAGCCTATGACTATCTTCCCAAGCCCTTTGACAACAATGAACTGAAGCAGACTATTGCCAAAGCCCTGGAGTTTAAAACACTGGAGGGGGAAAAAAAGCGGCTGGGCGATGATGTGAAAAAAAATCTGCATTTTGACAGGATTATCGGAAATGATCCGAAAATGCTGCATATATATGAAATGATCCGGCAGGTGGCAAAGAGCAGAATCAATGTGCTGATTACCGGTGAAAGCGGAACCGGCAAAGAACTGATTGCCAGAGCCATTCATGAACAAAGTGAGCGCAGCAGCAAAGCATTTGTCGCTGTCAACTGCGGAGGGATTCCGGAAAGTCTGATGGAAAGCGAATTTTTCGGTCATAAAAAAGGGGCTTTTACCGGAGCAAACACAGACAAAAAAGGACTGTTTGAAGTTGCGGATAAAGGAACACTTTTTCTGGATGAAATCGGTGAAGTCATTATGCCCATACAGGTAAAACTGCTCCGGGCGGTTCAGGAAAAAGTCATCAGACCGGTGGGAGGAAATGAGAATATTGCAGTTGATATAAGAATTATATCCGCAACCAACAAAAATTTGGAGAACGAGGTCATAGACGGAAATTTTCGGGAAGACCTTTTCTACCGCCTGAATGTGGTGGAAATCAAGGTTCCGCCCCTGCGCGAAAGAAAAGAGGATCTTCATGCACTTGCCCAGCATTTTCTTACAAAATATTCAAAGGAAGCCGGAAAAGAGATTACCAAAATATCCTCTTATGCCATAGATCTGCTCAAAAAATATGATTTTCCGGGAAATATCCGTGAACTGGAGAATCTCATAGAGCGGAGTGTTGCCCTGAGCAATACCAATATTATTCTGCCTGACAGCCTGGCCCTTTCCGTGCATAAACGGAAATCCGGACAGCAGGACAGAGAGGATTCCATTGATCTGGACAGGGTGGCAGAAGGCATATCTTTGGATGATATTCTGGCCAATATTGAACGGCAGTATGTGCAGAAAGCTATGGATATCAGCAAAGGGAAAAAACAGAAGGCAGCGGATCTGCTGGGGATTAATCTGCGTTCTTTGCGTTACAGGCTGGACAAACTTGGGATTGAGGAATAATCCGGAGTTCGGAATTCTGTAATATCGGAATTCTGTAATAAAGGATGTGACAATTTTTGTCAGAAAAAATACAAAATTTGGCAGAAAGGAAGGACAGAATCTGTGAGGAATGACAGAGCATATATTGGTGCTGATTATTTTTTTCACAAATATTTCCTTTAAATTCAACGGAATTATTATTTTTGATTTTTTTTTGAAACAATTGGCACTGATTTTGCTTTAAAGATTGTCAAACAGAAAAAAACTGTAACAAGGAGGTGAGGACGGGGATCTTCAGTAAGTTGTTGCAGGCATGATTTTGTTTTATGGATTTTTTTAATCAATCATTTTTTATGAAAGGAGATTTACCATGTTTAAAATGAACAAAAAAGGTTTTACCCTGATTGAGTTGATGATCGTTGTGGCCATTATCGGAATCCTGGCCGCCATCGCCATCCCGAACTTCCTGAACTATCAGTGCAAGTCCAAACAGAGCGAGGCAAAACAGAGCTTGGGAACCATTTCCAAAAACCAGGAAGCCTATCTGTCTGAGAAAAACATCTACTCTGAGACTCTGGACTCTCTGGGATTTGCAATCAAAGGTGATACCCAGCGCTACAGTTATACTATCTCCACGAGTGATCTTGGCGTGAAATATGTCGCAACTGCAATATCTGATAAAACCAAAGGCATCAAAGGCAAGCCTTCGGACGATAAATGGACGATCACTGAGGCTCTTACCCTCACAAATCCCACAAATGCCTGTTCAGGTAAGTAATTATAACATCTGATTTTATCAAAAAAACCTTCCTTCACCCCGGTGTGAGGGGAGGTTTTTTTATTTCCATTTTTTTATGCATGAACCTTCCAAAAAAGAAAAACGGGTATTTTCCTGCACTGATGGGCGGATTTCCCCTGTGTTTTGGATTCTGCTCCTGACAGTATCCATCTGCGCGGTATACAGCCATACCCTGCAATCCCCTTTTGTGTTTGATGATTTTGCCAATATTGCGAATAATGTCTTTATCCGCATGGATCATCTGTCATGGGAAAGCATCAGTGATGTTCTGACCTCCCCTCATCCCAATGCAAGACGGAAAATCGCATATCTGAGCTTTGCTTTCAATTATCTGTGGAATGGTTATAATCCTGCCGGTTATCATCTCCTCAATATTCTTATTCATATTTCCTGCTGCCTGCTGGCTGTCCTTTTTTTTTATAAAACGCTGGATACGGAAAAATTCAGAAAAAAATACGGAAGCGCAGGTTTTTATCTGGCATGGACTGCTGCTTTTGTATGGGGGCTGCATCCGCTGCAAACCAATGCTGTCACCTATATTGTCCAGCGCATGACCTCGCTGGCTGTGCTGTTTTCGCTTCTGTCCCTTATTGCCTGGATATATGGGAGAGAATATGCAGTAAGCCGTTCTTATATTAAAATGATCCTCTGTTTTCTGCTCTCCCCTTTCTGCTGGGTACTGGGCATGATGTGCAAAGAGCATGTGGCTGTCCTTCCGCTTCTGGCAGTTGTTCATGAATTTTTCATGCTCAAAACCGGTTCCCTGAAAATCCGATGGCAATGGATTGTCCTGATTCTCATCTGTATTGCCGGTTTTCTGCTTTTCAGTTTTCCCCATCTGAAAGGGATTTTGACTGCCTACGGTCACAGGGATTTTACTCTGTGGGAAAGAGTGATGACCCAGTTTCGGGTACTGCTGCATTATCTTTCCCTGTTTTATTTTCCTCTTCCGGATCGATTTGCCCTGCTGCATGACTATCCTGTATCCCGCAGCCTTTTTTCTCCACTGACCACCGTTGTCAGCATACTTTTCTGGTTTGCCCTTGTGATCACAGCCTGGATCAAACGCAGGCAATGGCCTGTTTTCGCCTGGATGACAGCATGGTTTCTGGCGGCCCATCTGATTGAATCCACCATCATCCCTCTGGAAATGGTGTTTGAACACCGCATGTATCTCCCTTCCCTTGCACTGGCATTTGGAACGGTTCTTCTTTCCTATGATTTTTTTTTGAAACAGTTTGACAATTTTCGTATACTTCTGATCATTTTTTGTCTTGTTCTGACAGGACTTGGATATGCCACATACTGCCGGAATTCGGATTTTGGGGATGCCATCACCCTGTACCGGGCGGATCTGAAAAAATATCCCCAATCCAGACGGATGCGCCATAATCTGGCTTTGGAACTCAGCAGCAGAGGCGATACTGCCGAAAGCGGAAAACTGCTGGGGGAACTTGCCGGGGAATATCCCAACGATATTCCGGTTCAGCAAAGCTGGTTTACCTACCTTGCAGTGATTCAGAAAGATATAAGCAGAGCTGAATCTGTTTATCAGCATATAAAAAATCTGCTGGACAAAGAAATGTTTGTTCCCTATACAGATGCCAAATCCGTGTACCATCTCGCCCGTTTTTTTCATGACAGGGGGCTTCATGAAAGAGCCCTGGTTCTTGTCACGTATCTGATGAAATATAATAAAGATGACAGTCTGTGGTTTCTGAAGGGAAGATGCCACATCGGACTGGGGGACTGGGAATCAGCTCTTGACGCGTTCCGGCAGGCATGGGAAAAAGATCCGGAAGCTCCGTCCATTATATTCTGGTATGCCAAAAGCCTGATACAGACAGGGCAGCAGGAAAAAGGCTGTGCTTTGCTGGAAAAAGCTTCCCGAAGCATCTGGGATAAAAGAGCTGCGGCCCGAAGCATGGAACTGTTTGTGCAGGATTGCGAAAATTTGGACAGGACAGAATCCTATTGAAAAAAATATGAAATCCAGAAGGTATGAAAGTATTGCAGAAAATTCTGTTTGAATAAATTTCAAAATTGGCATATATATTGCTTTAAAATTGCCAGAGCAGTATAATTCGTCTTATGCACAGAGAGGAGGATAAGCATGCGGATAACAAAAAACAGAACAGGCGGATTCACCCTTATTGAACTGGCACTGGTAATCGCAATTATCGGCATTCTTGCGGCCATTGCCATTCCCAAGTACATGAACTACCAGTGCAGGAGCAGACAGGTGGAGGCCAGAGGCGGATTGGGTTCTCTGGCAAAAATGCAGCAGGCATATTATACTGAATTTAATACCTATGCGATCCATATGGATTCCATTGGTTTCAGTACCAAAGGAGAATCCCGTTATGAGTATTCCATGACTGCTGTTACCGCGAATTCATATGAGGCAAAAGCACTGTCTCTTGCTCCCGGAATTTCCTCCAAAGGAGCAGGGGATGATGAATGGACCATCAATGATCAGTTGATTCTTGTAAACACCAAAAACCCATGCTATGGAAAATAACAGTTTTCATAGCAGGCAAACAGGGAAAACAGCGATTTCAGAAATCTTACACCCGGAAGAATCCGAATGATAAAAAAGCAGATGTCCATATTCGGCATTCTCCTGCCACTGGCTCTTCTGTATGTGCTGGCTGCTCCTGCAACATTGCCGGATTATGATTCCGGGGAATTTGCCATTGTGGCAGCAAAAGGCGGAATAGTCCATCCGCCCGGATATCCGCTTCTGTGTTTACTGCTGCGTTTTGCTTCTCTGTTTCAGGACTATTTCAATCTGATTTTTCTGCTCAGTCTGGTATCTGTCATCTGCACCTTTGCAGCCGCTATACTGATATACGGGATTTTGTATGAGTATACAGAAAATCATGCTGCATCGGGCTTGGGAGTATACGGGACTTTTCTGAGCTGTGCTGTATGGCGGACAGCCACAAGTCCGGAACCGTTTGCCCTGAATCTGCTTCTGGCTGCGGTCTGCCTGCATTCCCTGTGGAAAATTGTTCGTTCTTCGGGATTACCGGATGAAAATCACAAATGGTTTGCCGTATCCGGCCTGGCATTTGGTCTGGGATTCTGCAACCATCATTCACTGGCCTTTCTGCTGCCTTTTGCCATACTGGTATGGACAAGCCGTAAAACAGGGAAAATGCGCTGCCTGCTGTGGTTTTCCATCGGTTCTTTGGCCGGTCTGATTCCTCTGCTTTATTTTTTTTCAGATTTTGCACAGGGACCTTATGTATGGGGGAACTGGGCAGATCCGTTCAAACGCATACTTACCCATCTTTTCCGCAGGGAATACGGAACAACATCTTTACTGCTGAATTCCCATGGGATGTGGTACAGCGGAGTTATCTTATTTCTGAATACCCTGCCGAAACATTTGTCTGCTGTGTTTTTTGTTTTTGCCCTTGCCGGAATTCTTCTGTCGCAGAGGGTTGCCGCAGAAAAAAAGCAGTCTTTTCCCCAAAATTCTCTTTTTCATGCCGGAATCGGCCTCAGCATTCTCTTTACCGGCGGGATTTTTATTGCCATGTTCAGAATCGGGCCTTCGGACTGGGAAAAATCCATAGCCGAACGTTTTTTTGCTTTGCCTGTCATGCTCCTTGCCTTTCCAATCTCTGTTTTCAGCCTGAAATTTCAGGAAATATGGCAAAAAAAAAATCTTCAGGCACTTCTGACCGTCACAGTGATTCTGTTTCACGGCGTATGGCAGTGGCCCTGTTCTGAACGTGCAACGGAAACCTTCTATGAAACCCATATCCGAAATGTACTGCACACAGTGGAAAAAAATGCAGTTGTTGTCAGTGCAACAGACAGTAATTATTTTGGAATACTTTACAGTCAGCATGTTCTGGGCCTGAGACCGGATGTTGCGGTATTTCAGGTGGAACTCTGGCATTCCGACTGGTATCCGGGGCAGTTTTTAAAAACTGTCGGACTGCCCGCACATCCCTCCTATGAAAATCCCGCAGCGATTCTGTCCCGTCTGATGAAAGAAAGGCCAGTGTATATTCTGGATAAACAGGAAGAAGTTAATTCCCTGCTCAGAAATGCCTATCCGCTGGGGCCTCTGCTGCGGCTGACCGGAGAGAATGAATCAGTCCCATCTCCCTATGAACTCTATGCCATAAATCTGAAACTGTTTACAGACAAAATGAATATGCAGGAAATGGATCGCAAGGCATATTTTAACATATGGGAAAATGGGCTGATTCCCTATTATCAGAGAACATGGAAGATTATGGCGGATACCTTTGCCGCTTACGGAGACAGAAAAATGGAGGCCGTATGCCGGAAATATGAATTTTTTTTTGAGACTTCCAAATAATCAATATGTTAAAATTATTCTGTTATCTGTGACATAATTTCATCTTTCACATGACGGTAATCCGTTATGATCCCATCAGGCCAGTTTTTTTCCCATACAGACATGACGGATAAATCATTTACCGTATATACCATAATTTTCAGCCCGATTTCATGAGCCTGCCCTATCAATTCAGAATTGACAGCCTCATGGTGTACGTATATCCAGTCAAAACCTGAGAATTTGACAAATTGCAGAAAATCCTTTGACAACTTTTCTTTGTAAGGCGCATCTATTCCCACATTGCAGTCACAGCGGTTTTTGACAAATCCCGCTGACAGTTCACTGAAACTGTCAATAATCATCTTATGCCTTAAAGGATGCCTGTATATAAAATCGGATATTTTCCGGTTTAAAACCAATATACTGTCAATATTGCCCATCGGTTTGATCTCTATTAAAAAACCTGTTCTCTCAATATATTGGTTCACTGCGCTCTCCAAAGTCATTATGTCTGCATATGCCGGAATCATTTTTAATTCCTCAAAAGTAATATTTTCGATATTTATTGTCTTTCCTGAACCGTCTGCAATTTCATTGTCATGCAGCAGGACAGGAATTCCGTCTTTTGTTCCAAGAACATCAATTTCAATCCATTCAAATCCTGCTCTGACAGCCTCTTCAATGGCTGCCTCTTTGTTTTCCTTTTCCTTTTCACGCATACCTGATACATTTCCCCTGTGAGAAGCAATAATCGGTTTTGTGACTTTGGGCAGAGGTTTTATATCATGCAATGCAAACTTTTCAGAAGGTGCATATGCATTCTTTTCCAGCAGATACTGATTCAACGGAAGAAGAACATTGAAAAAGGGAACAATTCTGTCAGATATGATCTGTTTCAGTGCTGCACTTTCCGCAGGTACAAAATTTTGTGGAACTTCAAAATTGATTACTTCAAATTTATCTGCGGATCTGTCAATAAGGGCCTGAAGTTGACTGCTCCACACATAAATTTTTTCAAGATGCTCTCCTCCAACTGAGTAAATAAGTCTGTCTTCGGGCCATACGGTATCCTGCATAAACAGATTAAGTCCCTGATCGGATGGGAGCGGATCTATGCCTATATAATCTGTCAGCGTAGCCGGAAGATCAAAATGCGCGGCCCTTCGGTTTGTATATTTTTCATATTTCCGCAAAAGATCCCCGGATATGCCTGCAAAAATAAGAGGAGTTAAAAATCTCATATGCTCTTTTTCTGTTGAAAGAGCTTCATTGTGCAAATAGGTGACATGATCACTTAAAATAACCAGCAGTGTCCCTTTGGGCATTTCCTCTTTTTTGTACCATTCATAAAATTTTCCCAGTTCCGTATCCAGAAAAAACAATGAATCGCGATAGAATTCATAACGTCTCTCAATTGTTATAAATTTAAACCATGTCCCGTCCCTGCTGGTGTCAAATGTATCGGAAGCAAATTTGGGTTTCCAGTCCTGCGGCAATATAAACGGATCATGGGTGCTTAATGTAAAAAGTGCGGCAAAATATGGCACATTCTGTTTTTCTATCCAGTCTCTGAAAAATGAAAACATGGTTCTGTCGTCATAGCCCCATCCGGAAACTGTTTTTTCAAGGGCAGGATCATAATCAAAAATATATTCAAAACCGGCCATTTTCAGAAAGGCTCTCTGCTGTTCAAAAGAAAGATCACTGCCATGAAAATATGCTGTTTTATATCCGTTTTTTGCAAACTGACCGGGAAGTCCATCCAAATTGGGAAGAGGTTTTCTCCACAAAATATTTTGAAAGGTTTGCGGAGGCACACCTGAAAATATGGCAGGCAATACCTGATTGCTTTTTGTCCCTCCGGCACATGTATTTTTGAAAAAAAGATTTTCCTGCGAAATTTTCAGCAGATTCGGCATCAGAAACTCTCCGTTCACTTTGGAAAACATTTCCTGTGTTCCCACACTTTCCAGAATCAGGATAATGACACTTTTTTTATCCGCTGTTTTTTTATTCACTTTTCGGAGATTGGACCACAAAGGATATTTCTCACTGATTCCGCCGAAAGGAGAATAATGACCGATTTCACGCTGAAAATTCCAAATTTCTTTTGGTGCAAAGGCCGCTTTTGTGTTACTGCCGCCCAATGAAAAAGAGGAGTGAACAAACCAGAAAACCGGATTTCTTGTTGACCAGAAAAGATCAGAATCTGACTTGAAGAGTGAAAAAAAATGCAGAGAAAATGGAACGGCAAAACTTGCAATAAAAAAAAGACAATAAAAAACAGTAAGTTTTTTTGAACAGGATCTTTTTTTCAAATACCTGTCAATGGACAGTTTGAGCAGAATGATAAAAAGGAAAACTGACATGATTTCCGCCATGATTATTCCAAAAGGCAAATTGGATTTTATGGATGGCATAAGATGCCTGAATTCTGACAGATAGTAAATACTGGACAGATCCGGCAGACTTCGAAAGGTCAGTTCATAATGAAAGGAGACAAGGTATAACAGAAAAATCCCCATTGCAAAGACAAAACCGAATATCCGTATACTGAGGCTTTTTGAAAAAAGAAGGCAGCCAATGACCAACCCAGCAAAAGCATTTCCAAAAAATGAACAGACTGTTCCCATTGTGTATTTCCATGAAATGCCAAAACCAAACAGGGAAAAAATTGAGATTTTGAAAAAAATAATTCCTAATGAGCAAAAAACCGACCAGTGATATATTTTATTCATTGATGCTGATATGTTATTATATTTTATAATATCAATATTTTGATTAGCTGAAAATTTCATTCTGCTTCTCTCCTTCTGCTTATCCCCTTTTCTGAAAATCAGGTTTGGATTTTTAACTGCCAAAAACATCCTATGCTTTTTTGGCAGTTGATTCTGTTCTCAATCAGGATATTCAATAACTTATAGTTGATGTTTTGATTTTTCACACAAATTTAAACCGTGTTCCTTAGGAAAATGCTTTAACCCCTGTAATTGTCAACGGGTTTGACCTGTTGCCAAGTTATCATATTTTTTCAGATAAAAAAATTAAAAATATATGTGAACATCAATTATAAAATGAATATTGTTTTTTTGTGAATTTTCCCATTTAATTATTCCATGATCAAAATCATTGTCTTCAGGTTCAGAATGTGCTATATTACTTCAGATTGCCAGAATTGCCAGTTATAAAGCAGTTTGTTTTCTTAAAAAATTGTCAAAACAAAATGTTATAAATTGTGAATCTGTTTTGCCTGAAAATTCGGCGGCTGAAATCATTGCATTTTCCTGTAATTGGCAACTTGGGTTATAAGGAAGCAATCATAAATTTCCGGGTATAAAGTTTTCAGGAAATCCTGCTTTTATAAGGAATCCGGTTTTTATACCCGAAAATTTTCGTTTGCCTGCTTATTATAATCCATACCTCTGGTATACAGGGAAATAAAACTGTAAAAACTGTTATGAAAAATATATTCAGGTATTCCCATGAAAAAAACATATCCTTTTATATCCCTGCTGCTGCTTCTTGTCACCATATTTTTGCAGTTTGCCTTTATTGACAAACGCTACAGCCAGAGAAAAATCAATCCTGAATGTCCCTGGTGTGAGGAGCAGATTGGCGATGATGTGATCTATATACCGATCAGTGCGCCGCTTATGCGGATTTTTGCGCCTGCAGACCCGCATTTTCTTTCTGATCTGCTGTGGATGCGGACATCCTATTATTTCGGTCTGCACTATCTTTCAGACAAGGCTTATCCTCACCTGTTTCATCTTCTTGATCTGATTAGTGATCTTTCACCACAGTGGGAAAACCCCTATCTCTACGGTGCTGTTATACTGGCTTCGGAAGCTGAGGCATCAGAAGATGGATTTTATTTTATAGAAAAAGGACTGAATTTTCATCCGGAAGAATGGCAGTTGTGGTTTTTTAAGGGATACTATTTATGGAAATACCGGGAAAGTAAACTGGAGGCAGCTCAGGCTTTTCACCATGCATCATCTCTGCCAGGTGCGCCCATTTATCTGGCAGAACTTTCTGCCACATTTGCCACAGAGGCCGGACAAAAGGAACTGGCCCTGCGTTTTCTACAGGAATCCATGCGGAATGTGCAGGATCCTGCCATGCAAAAAGAACTGCTGAAAAAAATGGAAAAGGTGATGAAGAATGACTGAAGCGGCTCTTGAATGGGAAAATGCTGTATTTTCTGTGCGTCATGGTTTCTGGATGCAGTCCAAAACTCTTCTTCACGGAATCAGCATCACAGTGCCGTGCGGAACTGTGATGGGACTGGTTGGGCCTAACGGAGCGGGAAAAACCACCACCATCAAACTGGGAGCCGGGCTGTTGGAGCCGGATTCCGGACAGGTGATGATAAAAGGCATTCCTGCAACTGTGCCTGAAGCCAAAAGATGTCTGGGATTTCTGACTGAATCCCAGTATATTTATCCCCATCTCCGTCTGAAGGAATGGCTGATAATGCTGGCCGGGTTTTCCGGACTGGGCGGAAGCAGACTGGCCCAAAGAACTCAGGCCGTCCTTGATCTGACGGATCTGGTTCCCCAGGCAAATCAGCTTATGAGTACACTGTCCAAAGGACAGTTACAGCGGGCAGGGCTTGCCCAGGCTCTGATACATGAACCGGAAATCCTGCTGCTGGATGAACCCATGAGCGGACTTGATCCCTACTGGCGTTACCGTATCCAGTCCATACTGCTGGATTATAAGGCCGGGGGGGGCACCATTCTTTTCAGTTCCCATATCCTTTCGGATGTGGAGCGGCTCTCTGACCAGGTTGTGTTTCTGGAAAAAGGACGGGTACAGTGGAGCGGACGGCTTTCAGAAATGCCGCGTAAAATTCTGGGTTATGAAATCATATGTGAGACCGGTAATCCGGGTATTTTTGAAGATTTTGCAAAAAACAAATCCGATATTATCCGACAGCCTGAAGGAAGCTGGCGGGTGATGATTACTGAAGACCGGAAAAAGGATTTTCTGCGGACAGCAAATGATAGCAGCATAACCATTGTTTCCCTGCGCCCGGTTCAGGAAGAAATTGCTGAGGTTCTTTTCCGTTTCAGAAATGCAGCATAAAAGGAGTTGAGGAAAAATGAAAACAGTGCTTGCACATAAGTTATGGGCAATTGCCCTGAATGTATGGCGGGAGGCCATACGGGATCGGCTTCTGCACCTGCTCGCGGGTTCCGGCATTCTGCTGATTTTTTCAGCACTGGTACTGGGAGAAATGGCTGTGGGCGAAAGAGGCCGGGTATTGCAGAACAGCGGATTCTTTGTCATCGGTCTGTGGGGTCTGGTTACAGTCATTTATATCGGCTCCAATATTCTCAAACGGGAAATCCGGCAGAAAACTATTTATATGGTATTGTCCAGACCTGTCACCCGTCCGGTTTTTCTGATCGGCAAGTTTTTTGGAACAGTGTCTGTTCTGTTTTGCCTTTTCTGCATTCTTGTGGCAGCGTGGATGTTTCTCCTCCAGTTGTTTTCTGTTCCCATCCGGACACAGCATATGATTTCCCTTTTTTTCATTTTCGGAGAATGGATGCTGCTGGCAGCGCTCAGTCTTTTTTTTGCAAGTTTTACTTCCCCGATTCTGCATAATTTTTTTCTTATCGGCATTACTTTCTTGGGACATTGGAGCAATGATCTCTATATTTTTTCCCAAAATACGCAGGCTTTGTGGCTCAAAACGCTTCTCAAAAGTATTTACTATATTCTCCCCAATCTTGAGGCTCTGAATTTTCGGGAAATGGCTCTGTATAATCAGCATGTTGCCAATTCCATGCTCGCGGAAGGTGCACTGGTTCTGCTGGGATGGATTGTCTGCGCTCTGTTTGCCGCCAACGTGATTTTTATGAAAAGAAAACTTTTATAATTTATGACAATCCCCAGACAAACATCTTTGCATCCCGCGAATGCCTTTCTGCTGCTTGGCATCATTATTATCCTCTGCTACAGCAACACCTTCCATTCCTCCTGGCATTTTGATGATTATCCCAATATTCTTTTCAATCCCAATCTGCATATTGAAAATCTGTCTTTGGAAGATCTGAAAGGGTCTTTTTACGAAGCCGGAAGCAATCAGAGCAGATTCCGCCGTCCCACAGCCGCTGTCACTTTTGCCGTCAACTGGTATTTTGGAAAAGACAATGTGGCCGGTTATCATTCGGTGAATATTTTCATCCATATCCTTACTGCGTTTTTCCTTTTTCTGGCAACCGCACAGTTGTTCCGGACTCCCGCGCTGGTATCGCTTTATAATGAAAATCAGGTGTATTTCTGCGCTCTGCTGTCTGCGGTGTTTTGGGCAGTGCATCCCATTCAGACACAGGCTGTCACCTATATTGTCCAGCGCATGGCTTCGTTGGCGGCAATGTTTTATATTCTTGCCAACTGGCTGTATCTTAAAGGCAGAAACATTCAGAATCAGATACATGCAGTCTTTTTTTATGCCGGAGTCCTTGTCTGCTTTGTGCTGGCTGTCGGAGCAAAAGAAAATGCCATTCTTCTGCCTCTTTCGCTGGTTCTTGCGGAAATTATTTTTTTTGAACATCTGAAAGAAAAGAAAAAAAGAAAATTTCTGCTGTTTTTTTCTCTGATCGCAGGGCTGGTGTTTTTTTGTGTGGCTTTGTTTTTTATGAAAGGGAGCATATTTTCTTTTCTTCAGGGATATGAAGCCCGTTTTTTTTCATTATCCGAACGCATGATGACACAGCCGCGGATTCTTCTTCTTTATCTGTCTCAGTTGATCTGGCCTGTGGCAGACCGTTTTTCTCTGATGCATGATATTGAAATATCCGTATCCCTGTTCACTCCATGGTCTACAATTCCTTCCATACTGCTTGTACTTTCTCTCATCGCTGCGGGAATGTTGCTGATACACAGAAATCCGCTTATTTCCTTTTCCATCCTGTTTTTCTTTCTCAATCATCTTGTGGAATCTTCCATCATTCCTCTGGAAATGGTGTATGAGCATCGCAATTATCTGCCTTCTTTTTTTCTGTTTCTGCCCATTGCCGCCGGAATTCATAAAGGGCTTGATTATTTCCGCGCCAAATTTTTTATGCACGCTCTTGTGACTGTTTTCGTCATATTTATTATAATTTCCGCAGGAATCGGAACCTATACCCGGAACCGGGTATGGGCCACAGAAAAATCCCTTTGGACAGACACAATGCTCAAAGCTCCGGGACTGGCCCGGCCTGTCCATAATCTGGGGGAATGTTATGCCAAAGAAGGCGATGATGATACCGCCCTGCATCTCTATCAGAAAGCTCTGCATCTTACAGATATGAGAATTGGACAGAAAGCCTACACCTATCATAATATCGGCAATATTTATCAGAAATACGGGAAGTATGAAGCCGCAGCAGATTATTACAGAAAAGCGGTGAAGGACAATCCCGGGCATACAGATGCCCTCTATAATCTGGCTCTGACCCTTGTGCAGTTAAATGATCCGGAATCTGCTTTGGATACCGCAGACAGACTGGTTTCAGAATACGGAAACAATGCGGATTATCACAATCTCAAAGGAATGATACTGCTGAAAACAGGCAATACTGATGCGGCAATTTATCATATAAAAAAATCCATGTCCCTGTCACCGGGAAATACGGATACACTTTTTTATATGGGGCTGTGCCTTGCAGAGGCAAAACAGTATGAAAAAGCGGTAATTTATCTTAAACGGGCTTTTCAGGATTCTCCGGATAATGTTTATATCTTATTGCATATCATTGAAAATATGATCAAATCCGGAAAAATACAGGAAGCGGACCGTGGAGTGGAGATTCTTTTTGAAAGATTCCATACCGGAATGGTGCAGAAAGTATTGGCAGAATCGCCAAAAAATTCTTTAGTCCCAAATGTTCCCGTACCATTTCTTGCTCCGGTTCTCTCTGCACAACTGTATGAAAGAGCAGCAAAAATATCAGAACTGGGTCAATCTCAGCAGCAGAAACATGGACAATATTAAATAATAACATAATAAACAATGAAAAATCAATAGGATATAAAATATGACAATGGAATATATTAAAAATAAAAGAATAGTTTTTTTGTTGATTTTTCTTCTTTCTGCCATTGCCTTTCTTATACGTGTCGCATATGTTGTAAATACAAGCATTGACCATCCAATCAGAGCCGATGCACGGGAATATGTGATTTATGCACATAATTTGTACAAACATGGAATTTTTTCCAAAGAATTTCCTGCGGATCAACCTTCTCCTGATTCTTTCAGATCCCCCGGATATCCCATGTTTCTTTGCTTATTTTTCCATTTGGATAAAGAAACAAATCTTTACAGCGTCATTTATGCACAGACTGTTCTCAGCACATTACTGGTTCCGCTGACCTTTTTAATCGGAATCCGTATTTTTTCATTTCTGTGGGCTTTCATCGGAGCCTGCCTTGTTGCATTCAGTCCCCATCTGGTTTCCATAACAAGTTATATTCTAACAGAAACTCTGTTTGGATTCCTGTTTCTTGCAGCACTTGTTTTACTGTCTGAATCATTGAGAAAAAATATGCGCATTCTGTTTCTCATGGCAGGATTTTTCTTTGGACTTGCCTATCTGGTAAATGAGACGGTACTGTTTTTCCCTTATATTGTTTCATTTGCATATATTTTATATTTCAGAAAGACTCATGGCAAAACAGACAAATTGATTTTATCGAATATTGTATTGTTTTTAATTATTTTTTCTGTATTCCCTGCTGCATGGGGAATCCGAAATAAAATAAATCTCCCTCTGGATGCCCCCAAAGGAAGCCACCGAGCCATTGGAACAATGACCCACGGCACCTATCCGGATTTTATTTATAAAACTGAAAAATACAGAAATTTTCCCTACAGAGAAGATCCCATGCAGCCTGCTTTTTCTTCCTCAATGGGAAATTTTGTCCGTATCTTCTGGACAAGATTCAAAGAAAGACCCATACGTTATCTTTCATGGTATTTTTTTGAAAAACCCTATTATCTCTGGAGCTGGAATATTTTGCAGGGACAGGGCGATGTTTATATTTATCCTGTAACAACTTCCTTATACCAGGTTTCAAAAGCTGCAAATCTGACCAGAGAAATCATGAAATTTATTCATCCCGCTGTACTCATATTTGCATTATTGGGTATTCCACTGTTTATTATTAAATTACGTGCTGGGAAAAAAGATTTGTTTGCAGAACAAGCAGTTTTTCTTTTGTTTATTATCATTGTTTATTATACATTGCTTTATACGGTTTTTGCACCCTGGCCAAGATATTCCATTCCTTTGCGCCCCGAACTCTATCTTTGGTCATTATGGTCTTTAAAAGAATCGAAAGATATTATGAGCAAATGTTACAAAAAATAAACAGGCGAAATTAACATATATGAAAAATTTGAAAAATGGCTTTTTCACTGAAGGGAAAACAGCAATTTTTGATAAATATTTTGTTTTCGTATTTCTTTTTTCAGTTTTCATACTGGCCTATGTTTTTACGCCCTACTGGATGCTGCCCACAACGGATTATAAAAAATCTGCTTTACTGATTTTCAGCATCTGTACTGGGGTTTTGTGGTCATTTTGGGGAAGTAATCAGCCTGAAATACATGTGAAAAATTGTTCATATACTGCCTTAATACTGTTGACTGTATTTATAGGAATCATCAACTTAAAAACCATGACATCCGCAATACCCTGGAAAGGCGATGAGGATTTTCATATCTTTACAGTGCAACTGCTTATACCGATTATAAGAAAAAGATTTCCTCTGCTGGTTCTGCTGCTGCTTTTTATATACAGCGGATGGCGTAAATCAAAATGGGCAGTTGTAATTGGATGTATTTTATTAAGTTCAATAATTTTATTCAACTGGTTCTCTGATTTTTATTATCCTCCGATATTAAGATACCCCTATATTTCAAGATATTTTCAGGTAGTGCTTCCTTTGATTTTTCAACCATTCGGAGGCGATTATTATGAATTTTCATACAGAATTATTCCTTTTGTTTCATCAGTTGCAATCTCATGGCTGGTTGTGAATGCAACTGCATTGAATACTTTGTCCAAATTACTGATAGGGCTGAGTGTTGCAACAATTCCTGTTGGTTACTATTATTCTTCAATTCTGTATTTGGAAATGCCTGCTGCTGTATTGATGCTTATCGTATGTCTTGATATTGACAAATTGTTAAATGACAATTTTGATATAATTGGCAGAAATCTAAGCTGGTATGCTCTTATAATAATTGGTTTTATAAAAGAAACGGCAATCATATTCATCTTTGTCTTTATTGCCTGCCGTTTGATAAATCAGATTATTCTGTTTTTTCGGAATAATAAAAGAACAGATTTGAACAGTATTTTAAAAAATGAGATTAAAATTGTATATACTGTGGCTTTGCCACTGATATTTTATATGTATTACCGAATGGCATACAGTGGTTATCGATCTTTCTCCCCTGATTTTTCAAATCTGTTCACTTTGGAAGCTTATACTGCTTATGCACGCTCGTTTGCAGAGCAGTTTTCTTTGTTCACTGTTTTGTTCATTGGCGGATGCATTGTTTATATTTATGAAAAAAAATATGGATATGTCAGTTTTTTGATATTCTCCATTTTGGCAACCATGTCATTTCATATTGTTGACAACATAGTTTATGCAGGTTACAGCAGGTTCAGTCTGTTTCTTATGCCCCAGATTTTGGCTGGTGCTGTCAACTGTATCAATTATTTGATAAAATTAGAGAAAATAAGGATATTGTTTATTGTATTGCCTTTATTGACAGTCAATTTATTGCTTTCGCCCGTAAATTATGATGGTACGAAAAAGCCGTTCTGGGGAAACTATCTTTGTGACACATCAGAACATTATTATCCCTATCCTGATGTACTGAACTGGCTCAAAAAAAAGCATTATTCAGACATAATCATTTTTTCAGGAATGGACTACCCCTATTATTTAAAATTTTATTTCAATAAAATAAATTGGTTTCCGGAATATTGCAAAATAGATGCGAAGGAACTGGCTGCCTTTCAGAAAATATCAGAGCAGGCATCCGCGGAAAAAAAATTTGTTGTTGTTTTCCATGAGTCAGGGAACAATTCTTCCTTTCTGAAAGAACAGGACATGTTTCTGTTTGAAAAAAGATTTGTAAATCAGGCGCATGCCATTTCAGTGTATACATTTGATTCAAATTCGGTAAAATAAATGTTTGCCAATAAACGGACTTCAGGAGAATAATACCAATTCTCCATTGATTTGATACAATACCGTCAGTTTTTCCGCTGTTGAGGGTGTGTGCAAAAAACCGCTCCGCTTAATTTTTGCACTCCTCCGGATTTGCATTCCGCATTGTATAAAACCAATGGCGAATCGGTATAAACTATCCGGAGCTGTGCTTTGTCAATTTTGATTTTATGATCTGAGGTGATTTCTGAAAATAAATATCCCGTTTCAGTTCACAGGAACAGGGCAAAAGCTGGAAGCTTTTGATACTTTGGCAGCAGGTATTCATATTTTGCCGGGCAGGAACAGGGCAAAAGCTGGAAGCTTTTGATACTTTGGTGGTATATTCTTTTCCGGAAATCACCTGAAGTATACAAAAAACCGGATTTTTTGGAAAAATTCGGGTTTTTGCAGCGCACAGATGCAAGGCTGACAGAGCAGTGGGGCAGATTAGCGGAGCGTACCTCAACCTGACACGATGGGAAAAAACAGGTAAGTAAGGTTCCATAAATTTTTAGGCATAAAATTTTCAGAAAAACCGGATTTTTCCTAAAAATCCGGTTTTTTGAATACACGAGATTTTTTGTTTGCTTACTTATTTTATTTTTTGGGAAGTCCATAACGGACTGCTGACGGAAGATATACCATTACTTGAAACATTTCGGTTGTAAAATACCGCATTCGAAATGCATGCATCAGCAGAGTTTATAAAAATGTTTTAAGTACCGGTACAGTTTAAACAGCCACGAATAACACGAATCTGCACGAATGCACAAACCGTAATTCGTGTCATTCGTGCAATTCGTGGCTGTACCATCAAATCTTCTGAGTAATGGTATATGCTGATTTTTTGCGTATGGGTCAGCAGAATTTTTTTAACAGGAAAATTCAAAATGGAAAAAAATATTGCTTCTTATGATTTTGTTTTAAGTGTCGTTGTCCCCGTTTATAACGAAGAATCAACGATTAACAATATTATCAGCATAATATTGAAAACTCCCTACAAAAAGGAAATCATCGTTGTGGATGACGGTTCATGCGATGGCACCAGGGAACAGCTTCGCAATATTGTCCAGCCGGAAGTCAAAATAATACTGCATGAGAAAAATATGGGCAAAGGCGCAGCAATACAGACCGGATTAAAAAATATAACTGGTGACATTGTAATCATTCAGGATGCGGATTTGGAATATGATCCCTCTGAATATCCGACTCTGCTAAAGCCAATCCTTTCAGGCAAGGCAGATGTGGTATTTGGTTCCAGATTTGCCGGACACGGCGCACACCGGGTTCTGTATTTCTGGCATTACGCGGGAAACAGATTTTTGACGCTTCTGTCCAATATTTTTACAGATTTGAATCTTACAGACATGGAGACCTGTTACAAGGTTTTTACTGCCGAGGCATTGAGAGGAATTGAAATAAAAGAAAAAAGATTTGGTTTTGAACCGGAAATCACAGCAAAGATAGCAAAGAAGAGACTGCGGATTTATGAAGTGCCAATATCCTATTACGGGCGCACTTACGAAGAGGGCAAGAAAATCAACTGGAAAGACGGTGTTTGGGCATTGTTGTGCATTTTGAGATATAATCTGTTTTCCTGAAATACGGTTTTAAGAAAAAAGTTGTCACCCTGAAATCTGAAGGTTTTTGAATAGCCTTCGGATGTTGCGGACATACATTTTCCTGACATTTGACAATAAGGTATCCTGAATGTATAAAAACAAATCCATATGCGTAGTCATTCCAGCCCACAATGAGGCAAAGCAGATCGGAAAAGTCATAAAAACCATGCCCGATTATGTGGACAAAATTGTCATTATAGATGACAGAAGCACGGACAATACTGCTGAGGTTGTGCTGGATTATCAGAAGGAAAACGGAAAAATCATGCTGATCCGGCATGAAATCAACCAGGGCTGCGGCGGTTCCCTTGCCACCGGTTACAAATGGGCTGCGGAAAACAATTTTGATGTGGCTGTGCGCATGGACGGGGACGGGCAGATGAATCCCCATGATTTGCAGCTTCTTCTTGATCCTGTGGTGGAGGAAAAAGCAGAATATGCCAAAGGAAACCGGCTCATTACCGGAGAGGCATACAGAAAAATCCCAAAAATCCGATATTTCGGGAATGCGTTTCTGTCTCTGCTCACCAAAATCGCTTCCGGTTACTGGCATGTTTCAGATTTTCAGTCCGGATACACGGCCATCAGCAAAAAGGCTTTGCAGACCATTGACTGGGACAGTATGTACAAACGCTACGGCCAGCCAAATGATTTGCTGATCCGCCTGAATGTTTACAATTTCAGGGTCGCGGATGTGCCTGTGGAACCGGTTTACAATGTGGGGGAAAAATCCGGCATACAGATCAAAAAAGTGATTTTCACCATCAGTTGGCTCCTGATAAAAATGTTTTTCTGGCGTATGAAAGAGAAATACATCATCCGGGATTTTCATCCCCTTGTTTTCTTTTATGCTCTGGGCGGACTGTTCAGTCTGCTGACAATATTTCTGTTCGGCAGAGTTTTCCTGTACTGGATACTTACAGGCCACATTCTCAGAATCAATGCCCTGGCTGCCATGTTCTCTTTTATGAGTGCCAGTCAGTTTACCCTTTTTGCCATGTGGTTTGACATGGAAGCAAATAAAAACCTGAAATAAAAATATATATTCATACGGCCATCGAAATTTGTCATATGAAAAGAGTTGACAGCCACTGGAATTCCGGGAATGGGAATCTGAATTTTGCGGAAGTCAGGGCTGAGTGACAACAATCAATCTGTTTCTGGCAACGCAGGAAAAAATTTGCCTTCCGGAATAGTTGAACCTGTTGACTTATCCATGCAGTTTGTGATAAAGAATGAGATAAAATTTTTGCAACTGGTCAGAATAAGATATATTTGTTTGTTTTCAATCAGTTTCAGAGTCAATATCAAATCAGTATAATCCTGTGACAGCAGAGAAAACAGATTTGGATATTTACAAAATCATTCGTAACGGGGAAAATTCCAGAACAGAATTCAAAACCGCTGATTTCCGCAATGACAGTATGGCAAAGGAAATCGCAGCATTTTCCAATATGTCCGGAGGTGAAATATTTATCGGCATTTCTGACAGCGGAATGATTGAGGGGATTGAGGATAAACGGCTTGAAGAAAGAGTAATCCAGATTTGCAGAAACAATATCATTCCTCCGGTGATTCCTGAAATTTCGTTTATTCATGCAGAGGGCAAAAAAATTCTGCATATTGCAGTGGAAAAAGGAAAATTCAAGCCCTTCAAAGTCAGAGCATCCAACAAATATTACATCCGGGCCGGTTCGGTATCCATTGAACCCACAAATGAGGAACTTATAAGGCTTTTTCAGGACGGTTCACAGTTTCATTTTGAGGCTTCCAGACTTCCGGGTACAAATATTGACAATATTGATGAACCCGTAAAAAGTCCTTTTTCCAAAATTTTGATATAATAAAATCAGCCAGTTAATATCTGTCAAAACCTGATTTTCCGACTTTTTACCAGGCCATCAATATTGATTTGCTGAAATTCAGATTATATTGTAAAAATTATCGTCAAATGGAATGTGAAGAAGATACGGATTTCAGACAGTTGCTGTATAATTTTCAGATTATGGATGAAAACGGCTGTCTCACGGTGGCAGGCTCTCTTTTTTTCGGAACAGATACGTCCAGATTCCTTCCCCAGTCCGGGATTGATATGAACTGTTTTAATGGTACGGATCAGACAGGTGATATTACAGATTACAAAAGTCTTGACGGCACTGTTCCCGAACTGATTGAGGCTGCCGAGCAATTTGTGAAAATCAATTCCAAAATAAAACCGGTTTTCAACAAAGATGAAACCCGAAGAACCGACAGGCACGATTATGAACCCTTTGTGATCAGAGAACTGATTGCCAATGCCTTTATGCACCGGGACTGGTCCGTGTTCGGTCAGAAAATCCGAATCAATCTTTTTCAGAACAGGGCAGAAATTTTTTCACCGGGAAAAATTCCCAATACACTGATTTTCCGCTGACCGGTTTCAGAACGGTTCCCGGAGTGCAAAAATTGTATTTTTGCATGACCTGACCGGCAAAAAACACTCCGTTTCACTTCTGATCCGCAGTACAAAAATACAATTTTTGCACTCCTCCGGAAAGTTTTCGATCTACTGAATCTGGTCCGAGCCCTTTCCGGTATATCCTATTATCGGAATCCGTTGATCGCCCAAATGCTCAAAGATTACAAATTCGCAGAAAAAGCAGGCAGGGGATTGCAGAAAATTATGAAATTACACAAAGACAATAATCTCAGACCTCCGGATTTTGATATTGACGGCGAATATTTCAAAGTCATTGTTCATAATGCCAATGGATGAAAAAGTCTGATGAGGAAATCAGGAAAATGATATATCAGGATATGCCGGCAGGAAAAGAAAAATTATGGAAATCGGAAAAAGTCTGTTTGACACCTTAGGCGATTTCCGGAAAAAATATACCACAAAAGTATCAAAAACTTCCAGTTTTTGCCCTGTGCCTTTGAACGGAAATGGGATATTTGTTTTCAGAAATCACCTTAGGCGATTCCCGGAAAAAAATATACCACAAAAGTATCAAAAGCTTCCAGCTTTTGCCCTGTGCCTGTGAACGGAAATGGGATATTTGTTTTCAGAAATCACCTTAGGCGATTCCCGGAAAAAAATATACCACAAAAGTATCAAAAGCTTCCAGCTTTTGCCCTGTGCCTGTGAACGGAAATGGGATATTTGTTTTCAGAAATCACCTTA
>CAZHPS010000002.1:0-59444 GCA_964534335.1 uncultured Desulfobacterales bacterium | reverse complement strand
GTGTCATTCGTGCAATTCGCGGCTGTACCATCAAATCTTCTGAGTAATGGTATAAGTCAGCATAAATTTTCGGGTATAAAGTTTTCAGAAAAATCCGGTTTTTCGGAAAAACCGGATTTTCTGAATACACGAAAAATTTCCTTTGCCTTCTTATGAAGTTTTGATTACTGCTTCTTCAGATCATACTTGTCCACGATGGTGTCATAATAGGATTTTTCAGACACCGTGCCCCACAGTCCAAGCCGCTTCCTGAACGCCTTAAAAGCCTCATGCACTTTGGTGGACATGGGATCTTTTTTGGCCTCTTCCTCCAAAGTTTCAATGGACAGTTTTCTCAGATCATTGAGAAGTGCCTCAGGAAACTGTACCAGATTCACCTTGTGCTGGGTAATCAGTTCCTCCAAAGCTGCGCCGTTTCCGGATTCAAATTCGCAAAGACTCCAGAAATTGGTCTCCATCGCGACTGCGTCAATGGCTGCCTTAAGATCAGCTTCCAGGGAATCATAAACCTTTTTGTTGAAAATAACTTCCAGACAGGTTCCGGGCTCATGCCAGCCCGGATAATAGTAATACTGTGCTGCTTTGTAAAAACCCATGCGCAGATCATGCAGGGGGCCAACCCATTCAGTCGCGTCAATCACCCCGCGTTCCAGAGATGTGAAGATTTCACCCACAGGGAGAAGTGTTACTGCACATCCGGCTTTGGCAACCACTTTGCCGCCCAGACCAGGAATGCGCATTTTCAGCCCCTTGAAATCTTCAATGGTTTTCATCTCTTTGCGGAACCACCCCCCCATCTGCACACCGGTATTGCCCTGGGGTCTGGGGACAATATTGAAGGGTGCATAGGTCTCTTCCCAGAGTTTCAGACCGCCTCCGCTGTAAAACCATGCGTTGATTCCCTGCGCGTTGAAACCAAAGGGAACAGAGGAGAACCACTGACCTGCGGGAACCTTGCCAGCCCAGTAATAGGATGCACCGCTTCCGCATTCCACTGTTCCGTCAGAAACCGCATCAAACACGCCCAGAGGCGGAACCAGTTCGCCGCCTGCAAAAACCTGAATTTTGATTCGCCCGCCTGTTACTTCCTCCAGACGTTTGGCAAATCTTTCGGCACCGACCTGAAGCACCGGAAGACCGGATGTCCATGTGGTGACCATTTTCCAGTTGTAGGTTTTGTTGGCATGAACAGCAGGAGCAGATATCGCTGTCCCCACAGCCGCCGCGGCGGCTGCCATACCGGTTTTTTTCAGAAAATCACGTCTTTCCATTCTTTTGATACTCCTTTTGTTTGGGTTCTTGGGTGTATTGTATTTGCAACATACTGCTGCATAACCATCGGTTCATCTAATCCAGCGGAGTGCAAAAATGCAAAAAATCGCTCCGCTTAATTTTTGCACTCCACTCCGGAAACAAATGCAAAAAACCGCTCCGCTTAATTTTTGCACTCCGGAGATAAAAGCAAAAAACCGCTTCGCTTAATTTTTGCACTCCGGCACATCACTGAAGTTTTTATCCTCCGAAAACAACTTTTGGCAGCCATGTTGCCAGTTCCGGAAAAAACACGATAATCAGCAGCCCGATCAACTGAAAAAAGACAAAGGGAATAATTCCCCGGTAAATATCGCCGGTGCTGATTTCCGGCGGGGTTACTGCCTTGAGATAAAAGAGAGAGAATCCGAAAGGCGGTGTCATAAAAGAGGTCTGGAGATTTACGGCAACAAGGATGCAGAACCAGACCGGATCAAAGCCGAATTCCAGCATGATGGGAGCCAGCACCGGCACATGGATAAAGGTGATTTCAATAAAATCCAGAAAAAAGCCGATCACAAAAATAACACCCATGACAATCGCGAGCACCACCCATTTGCTGTGTTCATGTGCAATGGTTCCCAGGAAATGCCGCACCAGTCCGTCTCCGCCCAGTCCCCTGAATACCAGACCGAATGCTGCGGCTCCCACGAGAATGATAAAAACCATGCAGGTCAGTTGCATGGTGGAATCCATGACATCATGCAGAATTTTCATACTGAATTTCCGGTTCGTTACAGTCAGAATCGTTGCGCCAACCGCGCCCACAGCAGCGGCTTCCGTTGGAGAGGCAACGCCCCAGAAGATGGAACCCAGCACCGCTATAATGAGAAAAAGCGGGGGAAAAAGAGCGATCATCATGCGTTTGAACAAAGCACCTTTGCTTATGGCATCCAGTTCAGCCTGTGGAACAGCCGGGGCCCATTCCGGTTTCAGCCATGAGATGAAGAGAATATAGATAATATACAGAATTACCAGCACAACACCGGGCAGAACCGCGCCCATGAACAGATCTCCGACCGGCACGCCCACAATGTCGCCGATAAGCACCAGAACAATACTGGGCGGAATGATCTGTCCCAAAGTTCCGGAAGCTGCCACAGTTCCGGTAGCCAGTTCCTTCTGGTATCCCCATTTCAGCATGGTGGGCACGGCCAGCAGTCCCATAGTTACGACCGTAGCTCCCACAATACCGGTGGACGCGCCCAGAAGTGCTCCCACGATGACCACTGAAACAGCCAGACCGCCCCGGACACGTCCGAATACAAGTCCCATGGTATCCAGAAGTTCCTCAGCCAGTCCGGATCGTTCGAGCATGACCCCCATGAATACAAAGAGCGGCACGGCCAGCAGGGTTACGTTGTTCATAACGCCCCATATGCGCAGGGGCAGCAGGTTGAAAAATCCCCATCCAAATCCGATCAGCCCGAAACACAGTGAGGTTCCGAGCAGGGTAAAAGTGACCGGAAAACCGGCCATCAGCAGAATTGTCAGAGCCAGAAACATCCATGCGGGCAGATATTCCATCAGTTTTCACTCCCTGCTTTTTTGTCAGCGTTTATAACAGCGGTGACAGGTTTGGGGTCACTGTCAAGGTTTTTGCCGATAAGGATGAAGAAACTTCTGATTCCCAGAGCGATTCCCTGCAGCAGCAGCAGAACAAATCCCGCGGGAATAAAGCTTTTTACGACATAGCGGTAGGGAATGCCTCCGGGGTCAGGTGATCCCTCCAGCATGGCCCATGAATTGTATACAAATTTGGAAGAAGTGTTGATGATAAGATAACATCCTGGAATCAGAAAAAAAATGACGCCTATGACATTCACCCATGCCCTGGCTTTGGGGCTTAAACGCTGATAAATAATATCCACCCGGACATGGCCGTCTTTGAAAAGGGTATATCCGGCCCCCATGAGAAAAATAAAAGAAAAGAGCTGCCATTCCAGTTCCTGAATAAAAACATAACTGGTTTTAAAGGCATAGCGCATAACCACGTCTGTAAAAACAACCAGCACCACAATAAAAGTGGCCCATGCCACGCACCGTCCCACCCAGGTGTTCAGGGTGTCAATCCCCCGGCATATGTTTCGGAAAAAAGTCATTGCCCCTCCTTTTTGTTTGTTATTCTGTATCTGGCTGCCGAACACGGTTTCATTCAGAAATACTTTATATGAAAACATGACAAAAAATCAACAGATAATTGAAATTTTATAAATGAAAGGAATTCGGATGCGGAAAAAACTGAAATTTTGCATTGATGCAGAATCTTTTTTTGTATTATGAGCAAATTCGATTTTTTTATGGCACATATTTTGCCTGCATAAACAAATTCAGACAGTTTTAAGGGACTCGGAAATTTCCAATATAAGTAACCAGACAAAAGTTTTCGTGTATTCAAACAACCGAATTTTTCCGAAAAATAAGGTTGTTCTGAAAATTTTATGCCATAAAATTTATGGAACCCTACTACAACCAACTTAATTTTTAAATAATCCGACACGGTGATTTTGATAATACAAAAATAAATTGGTTATTTACTATAATGTTTCAACTTTGGTTTTTTGTGGCATGATTTTTGCGGTGCTGTCCAGACGGGAAAAAATCATCCTTTCTGACCTGAAAAACCCTCCGGATAGGCTGAAAAAACATGTTCCTGACGGGAAGCAATTTCTGTGCCACAAAAAACCAAAGTTGAAACAGTATACTTATTTTCCTTAAGGTGATTTCCAGAAAAGAATATCCCGCTAAAGCAGCATAAATTTCCGGCCTGTGCCTGTGAACTGAACCGGGATATTTATTTTCAGAAATCACCTTATTCATAAAGCACAAACTGGAAGCTTATGCTGCTTTTATACCTGAAAATTTATGGTTGCCTACTTAAAGATTTATAAGAAATTTAATAACTTTCAGAGAGTTGTCAAATCTGAGGGATGTTCTTTTCCGGAAATTGTCTTAGGACTGCCATTTTTTCATTTCATCAATAATGTTAATTGTTTCCACGCTTACGGTGCAGACCCGTTTCAGTAAATCAATCACATGCTCTTTGTAATCAGCAAAGCGGTAGGTATTGAATTTTTCCGCAATTGTCGGATCTTTCGGCTTTTTTTCTTTGTACTGGTCAATAATCCATTCCAATGTGCTGCGGTTGCCGAGTTTATATTCCCATGCTTCTTTGGGAACACCGCTTAAAAAGCTGAGTTCGTTAATTTCAATGATGCCTTTTTCTTTGTCGGCTTTGAGTCTGGGTTTTATTTTCAGCTTTGGTGCATAAACTGCTTCAGGCTCTTTGGCAGTTTCCGCCTTTTTCTGCCGCATGGATTCTGCTTTTGTTTCAGCATGATGTTCTTTCAAATCAAAGGGTTTTGCGGTTTCATAGTTGATGTGCAAATCCATGAGGGCTTTTCCCCATTTTGCCCATTTCCAAAAATCAGGATAAAAGGGAATGCGGGGAAATTCCCGTTTTAAATTCAGTTCGTATTTTTCGCGGTACGCGGGATTGTGCAGCACGGCATAAACATAATGGAAAATATCCTCCCTGCTGATCTCCCCTTCAGCATTTTTCTGTTTCACGGATTTGCCTGATTTTTTCCTCTTCTTTCCCTCTGTTAAATCCTGAGAATCCTTTAATCCTGAAAATCCCGGTTCAGACAAATGATAGTGATTTCTGAACTGCTCCAAACCCCAATCAGTGATATTGTCAATGCGGTTGCCGGATTTGTCATAGCGGTAAACGGGAAGACATTGTACTCCACCACAAGCCGGACTTAAAGCATTCAGGTCTAATATTTGATTAAATCCCAATATTGTGAATGAACGGGGAGCATTAATCCCAATGAATGCAATAACCAAATTTTCCTTTTTTTTGGGAAAAACCATTGGCAACTGATAAAGCATTTCATTCAATTCTTTACTATAATAAAGATATTTTTTTATAAAAGGACGATAAAAACAGGTAACAATATTATTTGAATTGAATTGATAAATTTTGCCTTTTGCCAAATCATTTTTTACCGCCCTTGTCCATTTAATAGAGTAATCAATAGAATTTGCTATTTCTTCTCTTGATTTATCTTTAAATTTTTTAAGATCTTTGTTATAAATATCAATTAAAAAAATCATCTTTTTTTCAAGAGAAAGATTGTTAAAATCATAAACCCATTCGTCTCTTGCTGTATTTACCGCTTGCGTATAAAGTTTAAACAATGCAACTTCTCCTCGCCCTTGTTTCACTTCTTTATCCACCAATGGCAATAAACTATCAAAATCAGTATCCGCAAGATTAATCCAGTTGCTGTTTTTGTCCGGCTGTATGTGTTCAAATTCAAGCTGTTCAATGGAATGGGATCTGAACCAGTCCAGTTTTTCCTCTTTCCGCATTTCATCCGTCAGAGTGAAATAATATATCTTTGCTTTTTTCATTATTATACCAATTCTCCATTGAAAATATACTTATGATTCGGTTTCCCACAGAGAACACAGAGGAAATAACTCACCTTATTGTATAAATTCAATAGCGAATTGGTATTATACCTTTCTGTTGGGTGAATTGTTTCCCGCAGAGAACACAGAGGATTTCCCACAGAAATCACAGAGAATTTCCCACAGAAATCACAGAATTTTTTCTCTGTGTTTTCTGTGGTCTTTTCTTCCTCTGTGTTCTCTGTGGGAAACCCTCCCAATTTTCATTCACATTTCACCAGAAACATGATTGCCACACCTGTCTGTATGCCAAAAACATTGTGTGTGGTTCCGGCTATTTTGGGATTTGCCCGCACATCGCTGCGTGTATCCACAATATACACATAATCAAACTCTTCCTGCACACATTTTCTGAACCCGTCAAAAGTGCGGCTGTCAATGAAACTGCGGTTGGTAATCATGGCGATAATGCCGTTTTTATCCAGCCGGTCAGTTGCCCATCTGAAAAAACGTGCATACATATCATACACTTTTGTCTTTTGTGCAGTACTTTGCTTTACATATGTCTCTTTGATTCTTTCATCAATTCTGGGATACTCCCTGTTTTTATTGTTCTCATTTTCATTCATCTGATTGGCATTATACGGCGGATTTCCGATAATCACAGAAATCTTTTTGCTGTTCTGGCGTTTGATTCGCTCTGTGTTTTCCGAACTCAGGCCAAACACACTGCGCTGCTGTCCGGAGTATGCAAGCGGATCGGTATTGTCCAACGTATCCACAAAACACAGATTTTTGAATTCTTCGTAATATCCCATCCGCTGTTTAAACGTGTATTCCACATTCAGATTGGCGATATAATACGGTAATATGGCAACTTCATTCGCGTAAATTTCATTTTTGTATTTGTGTGCAAGGTGCTGAGTGGGAATATGGTCAATGACGGCAGAGACAAAGGTTCCTGTTCCTGTCGCGGGATCAAGGATTTCCACGTTTTTGTCAGCCAAAGTTTTGCCAAAATGCCTGTGCAGAAGAAAATCCGTGCTTTCAATCATAAACTGCACAATTTCATTTGGCGTATAAACCACGCCCAGCCGGTCTGCGGCTTTGGGATTATAGACTTTGTAAAAATTTTCATACAGCACTTTCAGAAACTTCTGTTTTTCATGATGATCTGTAATGCACGCGGCCGCGCTGCTGATGGTGTCATAATAATGCTCAATATTTCCCATCAGGTTTTTGCGTTCGCTGAAAGTGAACAGAATTTCAATCAGTTTTTCCAGTTCACGGGCAATATTGTTGTGCCGGTGAAAATCTGCATCATCAAAAATCTTGTTGAAAATATCACTGGTCAGGATGTGCTGTATCATCATTTCCCGCACATCTGCGGCTGTAATATCCGGATTTATTTCCGCTTTGCACAAAGCAAGAAAAGTTTCGCTGACTTCAGTGAATTTTCTGTTTTTTGCCCTTGTATCATCAATGCGCTTCCGCAGGGTTTCCACAATAACGGGAATATCTGCCCTGAATTTTTCAATAGCATCCTCAAATTTTACAATAATATCACTTTTGAAAGAAACAAATTCGGAAATAATACTGTGCAGTTTGTCTGCATCACGCACAGGAACCCGCATTTTTTCCGCGCCGTGCTGAAAAAGAACAGCAGTATGGGAATCCTCAAACAGAATATTGCTGAAAGGATAACCCTTTTTCAGTTTGGACTGAATTTCATCATCTATGGCATCTTTTTCATCCTTGCTTTCCCAAAGCCCGATGTCCAGCCCGAAAAGGTTTTTCACAATGCCGTCAGGTCTGACTTTTTTTCCTATGGTTCCGTCACAGTAAATCTCCTGAACCACTTCATAATTCTGTTTTCTGGCATATTCGTTGAGCAGCATCCAGAAGGGAGTGCGGATGCTCATTTCATTTTTGGATTTTCCGAACGTGACTGCACGTTCCAGATTGTTGTAATACTGATGAATCAGGACTTTTGACATTCTGTTTTTCTCCCTTGAAGAATCATTTTTTGGCAGTGAGTCAAACCGGTTTTCCGGTCAGAGGAATTTCCCACAGAGAGCACAGAGGGTTTCCCACAGAGAGCACAGAGAGTTTCCCACAGAGAGCACAGAGGGTTTTCCGCAGAAATCTCAGAGTTTTTTCTCTGTGTTCTCTGTGGTCTTTTCCTCCTCTGTGTTCTCTGTGGGAAACAAAACATCGACAGAGGGTTTTCCGCAGAAATCTCAGAGTTTTTTCTCTGTTCTCTGTGGGGAAACAAAACATCGACAGAGGATTTCCCACAGAGGACACAGAGAAAGAAATTTTTTTTCATACACAATCTCTCTGTGTCATCTGTGCAACACTCTGTGATCTCTGTGGGAAACAAACTGTCTGGCTCTCCGGATTCCAAATTACATCTTTTCCACAATGCCGTACACTGCCGACAATGCCTCATCGAGTTTTTCCGGCTGGGTTCCGCCTGCCTGTGCCATGTCAGGACGGCCTCCGCCTCCTCCGCCTACGATTGCAGAGACCTGTTTGACAATGTTTCCCGCGTTGAATTTCTTGCAAATGTCTTTGCTCACCACCACAATGAGCATGGCTTTTTCATCTGCCGCGCTGCCCAGAACTACAATGCCGGAACCGATTTTGTCCCGGAATTTGTCTGCTGCATCCCGCAGAGAACCGGGATTGTCTGCCGCGACTTTCCGGGACAAAACCTTTACACCGTTGATTTCCCGTATATCTGCATCCACACTGGCAACAGACATGACAGCCATCTGTGCCTTGAGTTTTTCCAGCTCTTTTTCCAAAGCCTTTTGCTCGGCCAGAGTTTTTTCCACTTTCTGCACAAGCGCATCAGGTTTTTCCCGCAGCAGAGCCCCAGCCTGGCGCAGAATTGACGCATTTTTCTGAACAGCCTCCACAGCTCCTGCACCGGTTACAGCCTCGATTCTGCGAACACCTGCTGCAATGCCGGATTCACTCAGGATTTTGAACAGGCCAATATCACCGGAAAAACGGCAGTGGGTTCCGCCGCAGAGTTCCTTGCTGAAAGTATCCAGAGAAATCACCCGTACCCGATCCCCGTATTTTTCCTCAAACAGGGCCATCGCGCCGGTCTGAAATGCTTTTTCCGCATCCATTTCCTCAATATTCACAGGCACATTTCTGCGGATTCGTTCATTGACCATAGCCTCAATCTGATCCAGAGTTTCCGCGTCCACCTGGGAAAAATGGGTAAAGTCAAAGCGCAGCCGATCCGCAGATACCATTGATCCTGCCTGTTTGACATGATCTCCCAGCACTTTGCGGAGCATGGCATGAAGAATATGGGTGGCTGTATGATTCCGGGCAGTGGCATTGCGCGCGTCTGTGTCCACAGCCATGATGACGCTCCCGCCTTTGCTGACACTTCCGGAAATGACCTGTCCTTTATGGATAATCAGACCTGTGGGATCTTTGACCGTATCTTTTACCGTCATTTCAAAATTGTTGGCTGAAATGGTTCCCTTATCTCCCATCTGACCGCCGGATTCTGCATAAAAAGGCGTTTTGGCTGTCACCATTTCGATTTCACCTGCCAAGGCTTTTTCCACTTCCTTTCCATTCTGCACCATGAGCAGAATTTCAGATTCCGCTGCTGTTGCCTGATACCCCACAAATTCCGGTTTCACGCCTTTGGCAGAAAGATTTTTGTATGCCTCGGAAAGGGAAGTGAAACTGACTACGGTACGGGAACGCTCCCGCTGGCCCGCCATGTGTTTGTCAAAACCTTCCATGTCCAGACTCATGCGCCGGTCACGCACCACATCCCGCACAATGTCAACCGGAAATCCAAAAGTGTCATAGAGTTTGAAAATCACATCTCCGGGAACCTGTTTCTGGCCTTTGGCTTCCATTTCCCCCAAAGTTTCATTGAGCAGCGTCAGACCTTTATCCAGAGTTTCGGAAAAACGGATTTCCTCGTTTTCAATAACATTGGTGATAAAAGCCTGTGCTTCGGAAAGTTCCGGATACGCGGATTTCATGATGTCAAACACGACTTTTGCGGTTTCATGGAGAAAAGGTTTGGTCAGGCCGATATTTCTGCCGTAACGGATGGCCCGGCGCATAATCCGGCGCAGCACATAGCCTCTTCCCTCATTGGACGGCAGAACCCCGTCTCCAATGAGAAAAGCCATTGCGCGGGAATGATCCGCAATGACCTTCATGGCAATATCCGATTCCTTTGCCTCGCCCAGATTTTTGCCGGAAAGCTGACCGGTTTTTTCCATGATGGGACGCATGAGGTCAGTATCATAGTTGGTCGGAGCATTCTGCAGAATGGAAACAATGCGCTCCAGTCCCATGCCGGTGTCAATGCTGGGTTTGGGAAGCGGTGTCATTTTGCCGGACGCGTCCCGGTTGAACTGCATGAAAACCAGATTCCAGATTTCCAGAAAACGGTCGCAGTCACATCCGATTTTGCAGTTTGGGCCGCAGGCCATATGCGCGCCCCGGTCAATATGGATTTCCGAGCATGGGCCGCAGGGGCCGGTGTCACCCATAGCCCAGAAATTGTCTTTTTCCCCAAAGCGCACAATGCGATCTGCTGAAACCCCGGCCACTTTCTGCCACAGCCGGTCTGCCTCGTCATCATCGAGAAAAATGGAAACCCACAAATCCTGTTTTTTCAGGCCGTAACCTTCTGTCAGCAGTTCCCATGCAAATTCTATGGCCTTTTCCTTGAAATAATCCCCAAAGGAAAAATTGCCCAGCATTTCAAAAAAAGTGTGATGCCGGGCCGTGTATCCCACATTTTCCAGATCATTGTGCTTGCCGCCAGCGCGCACGCATTTCTGGGAGGTCGCGGCGCGTACATAGTCCCGTTTTTCCTCTCCCAGAAAGGTGCGCTTGAACTGCACCATGCCCGCGTTTGTGAACAGCAGTGTGGGATCGTCCTGGGGAACCAGCGAAGAACTGCGTATTACCTGATGATCATATCTTCTGAAATAATCCAAAAACTGTCTGCGTATATCGTTGCCTGTCATGCTTTCTCCATTTATACAGTATACTGTCAGATTTGAATCTGCTGCTTATAAAAAAACCGGATTTTTCCAAAAAATCCGGTTTTTCTGTGCAGTTGAAATCATAAAATCAAAATCGGCAGTACAATAGGCTTTGGGATGATGATTCCGGAAACAGGGCAGACCGGGGATTGCGCAGGAGCATCTCTTACTGGCAATGTCCCGGAATGTTTTCCCGGAGGCCAGGGAGCAATGCCATTGACCTAAGCAGCGGATCAGCAATTCAGACTCCGGAACGGAAAATTTGGAGCCTACAGGCTTTAAGTCAATGGCATCAGGTTCTGTTGACATTTTTATAACATCCTGAATTATTCCGTTCCCACGCTTTGCGCGGGAATGCAGATCGGACGTTTCACGTCCCGTCTTTATCTCGTTCCCACGCTTTGCGTGGGAATGCAGATCGGACGTTTCACGTCCCGTCTGTGCTGTTCCCCGGTCACGGGACGCAAAGCGTCCGGAAGGCATTCCCACGCAAAGCGTGGGAACGAGAGGAAATGTCAACAGAACCTAAATCAGATTTTATTCGCTTTCTTCCGGCACAGGTTCATCCGGCGAAACCGATGGTGCTTTGGAAATGCCCATATTGCTTCTGACTTTCTGCAAAGCCTCATTGTGGATTTCCGGTTTGTCTGCAAAATATTTCTTCACATTTTCCCGTCCCTGACCAATGCGCTCGCCTTTGTAGGAATACCATGATCCGCTTTTTTCAATCACGCCGGTTTCCACACCCATATCCAGCAGATCGCCCACACGGGAAATGCCCTCGCCATAAGTGATGTCAAACTCAGCCTCTTTGAAGGGCGCTGCCATTTTGTTTTTGACCACACGCACTTTGGTGCGGTTGCCGATCAGTTCCTGACCGTCCTTGATGGAAGAGGTGCGCCGGATGTCCAGACGCACGGAAGAATAGAATTTCAGGGCATTGCCGCCGGTGGTGGTTTCCGGATTGCCAAACACAATGCCGATTTTCATGCGGATCTGGTTGATGAAAATAACCGAAGTCATGGTTTTGCCAATGGTTCCGGTCAGTTTCCGCAAAGCCTGAGACATAAGCCTGGCCTGCAGTCCCATATGTGCATCCCCCATTTCGCCCTCAATTTCCGCACGGGGAACCAGAGCTGCAACCGAGTCAATAACCAGCACATCAATTCCGCCGCTGCGCACCAGCATATCTGCGATTTCCAGAGCCTGTTCCCCGGTATCGGGCTGGGCCACGAGCAGGTCATCACAGTTTACGCCCAGTCTTTTGGCATAGGCCGTGTCCAGCGCGTGTTCCGCGTCAATAAAAGCAGCAATTCCGCCCTGTTTCTGTGCTTCTGCCACAGCATGAAGGGCCAAAGTGGTTTTGCCGGATGATTCCGGGCCAAAGATTTCAATCACGCGTCCTCTGGGATAACCGCCAATTCCCAGCGCACGATCCAGCGCAAGGGAACCCGAAGGAATGACAGGAACTTCAATCACTTCCCTGGTTCCGAGTTTCATAATGGAACCCTTGCCGAACTGCCGCTCTATTTGGGACATAGCACTGTCAACGGCCTTCTGCCGTTCTGCTGAAACACTCATACGATCCTCCTTAAATATGTCAATCTGTTTCATAATAGAATATTATGCTTTGGGTTAAAGAATACATTCCCCTGCTGAGAGGGGAACTGTTCTGCGGTTATCTGAAATTAAGTCAGTTCATTCTGTTATCTGTTTTCACTTTTTTCAAAGCAGCCTGCGGCTTCAGCAATACTGAAATAAGCAGGCTCCGATATGTGCACGCTATACAGAAAATACTCCCGCGAAGTCCAAAATCGGAATTCTGACCTCTCTTACTATCCGAATTTTTTCCATGACAGATTTTTCAATATATTTGGCTACTTCTGCTTTGAAAAATTTTTCTCCGCACTGCACATATTCCTGTGGGGATATTTTCCAATATGTATAATTCTGATGATTTCCGATAGTCAACCGTCTGCAGTTTCTCAATTATTTCTCCACCGCAATAATAACAGTCTCCGTAAGGATACATAATTATCTCCTTCCTCTTGTTCTTTCATCAGTCCATTTAGGCGGCTGGGGGATATAAACTGTGATTACCAAAACCCACTGATATTTGTTCCAGCCGCAGACCACATGAACAGGCTGTTTGCCGGAATAACCCAGAATAAGGCAACTTTCACCTCGTCCCGTGTCAGGATAATTTTCCAATATCTCTCCGTTCAGAATCGCGCTTTCAACTTCCCGTATTTCAGGACGGTCATTTTTTCAGAAACTCCAGAGTGAATATGTCTGTTGCCGGAATTTTGTTCTGAATCTGACCAAATTTCATCAGCGTATCCACCCCTTTTTTCCAGTTCCGCTCTTCCATGAAACCGAGAAGGACTTCCCCCACCCCCATTGTCATAAGGTTTTTGAATATCTCCAGGGATTTGATTTGCTGTTTGAGCGAAGCTGTTCTGTCAGGATGATACTTGTCCAAAACCAACTGTGCTGTATCAGGAATATTCTTAAAAACTTCTCTCCAGCCCCGCAGAGTGACATCCATGAATTTTTTCAGTATATCCGGCTGATTTTTAATCATCTCATCGGTTGTGAAAAAAACATCACTGTAAAAATCATAGCCGTATTTGAATGCCGCCAGATAGGTTGCCGGGTATCCTTTCTCTTCCATAAGCAGCGGCTGATTGTTTATGAAACCTGCAAAGGCAATGACCTTATCATTTGCCAGAAGGCTGATATCCCCGCCGGTCTGAACCGGTGTAATCTGATCATAAGTTATATTTTCAGATGCCAGTATGATTTTTGTCATCAAAACCGTCTTGGGCATACTCACGCCCACCTTTTTTCCAATCAAATCTTTCGGGGAAACGATTGCCCTGTCTTTTTTGCTTGTCAGGCACAAAGGTGATTTCTGGAACTGAGTGCCAATTGCCTTTATGGGCTTTCCCCCGGCCCTGGCTTCAATGATAACCGTGCCCTCATCTGTTCCAATCTGCGCCCTGCCAGCGACAACCTCTTCAACAGGTGAAATTCCCTTCTGCCATCCCTTTATGTTCAAATCAATTCCAGCCTCCTCATACCAGCCTTTCTCTTTTGCAACCAGAATTCCGGCAAACTGAACATTTGTGAACCAGTCAAGCTGAATGGTAAGCGGTTTCAGCGGTTCTGATCCCAACGCATCAGAAATAAAACACATTACGATGAAAACACAAAAAATCCCTTTTTTCATGTCTGGCCTTCCTTTTGTGCGGTTTCTTGGTTTTGATGTCATACAGGCAAAATTCACCATTTATTGCATGAATAGCCCTTTCAATTCGCTGTCAAAACAGACTGACAGGTGATTTACGAAAATAAATGTCCCATTTCAGTTCACAGGCAGGCCGGAAGCTTATGCTGCTTTGGCGGGATATTCCTTTCTGGAAATCACCTTAAAAAAGCGCGGCATTTTTTGCTATGATTTCACAGATTCCTTCAATCACCTTTTTCCCCCCGTACTGGGGAACAGACTGCCCTGCAAGTTTTGCAGATTCCTTTTTCACTTTTTCCGCCATCTTCCCGGCAGCGGAAAACAGAAATCCGGGTTTCACATCAACTGCTTCTGCGAAACGCTCCCAATGACGCATCTGAAGAAATCTGAAACGGTTCTCCCCTCCGATCTTCATAGACATTCCGGGAAGCAAATCCGGATACACAAGGGTTGAAATCAGATCGTAAAATGGAGCAAGATATACCTTTCTGCCATGAAACAAAAGGGAAATGTTTTTGGCATGGGCATCTGCATTGCCGATAAGAAAGTTGAAAATCACCCATTCCATCAGCCTTTTTCTGTCAATGAGCGGCTGTGCGCTGTTTTTCCGGATCAGATCAAAGCAGTCTGCCAGTCCCGGCCCTCCCTCACTCTGGTATTTCTGATGGGAGAGCAGCCCAATTGCCTGACAGAAATCCTCCTGATGTATCCGGGAAACGCTTCCATCCTGATTTCTTATCCTGTCATAACGCTCAATGATGTAAATCGCATTCCGGGTTCCTTTGCGGATGAATACAGGCGGAACAGGCAGCCCCGCAGCCTTTGCCAGCATCATGCAGAATGCCTCATTCTGAACCATATCCTCAAAATACCGGTTCTGAGGTTTGACAATATGGGAACTCGGTTTATTTCCCGATGAAAGAAAAAAACTGTTTTCTTTCATGAAAACCGGCAGCTTGTCCTGCGCTCCGGCAAGGGAAAGCCGCAGTTCCTTCCGGGAGACCAGGAGCGGGGGACGGGGTTCCGCAGCAGTCATTGCATCCAGTTCTTCAGGGGAAAGAGGAATATACCGGCCTTTGGAATCAGGCCGGATTCCATCCGGCTGCACAGAAACCGCGCCCGCGCATTCTTCACCGATTTTTTCCAGAAGTGCCATGTCATTTTTTTTGGAAACCTGAACAATTCCCGCTATCATATCCCGAATATGGCCTTCGGGCAGCAGATTGGAAAAAAAAGGACGTGCCGCATCCGGATCAAAAGCACTGTCCTGAAGCGGAAGGGACAGGGAAAGCGGCATGTTCAGATAATCCGGACTGTACTGAAAAACAAACCGCTGTTTTTCATCCTGCCACAATCGTCCGGCCCGTGTGTCATTTATAAACACTGCAAGCGGTTTCATTTTTCTGATCTGTCTGTTATGCTCAGTTCAAATCCGAATGCCTCGATTACATGCACCACTCTGCCGATCTGAAGGGTGGCTTTGCCGTTTTCCAGTTCAGACAGAAAGCGCACACCCACATTGCACATGCCTGCGGCCTCTGCCTGTGTGAATCCCCAGATTTTCCGTTTTTTCCGGATGATGTTTCCAATTTCCCTTATATCCATAATGTATTCTGCTGATATTCCCGTTCGGGAAAAAATTGCGGATTTTGCGTGTGAAATGTCTGTTTTTTTACCGAACGGGAATATTATATATCCGCATTTCTGCTCTGTCAGGAACAGGGAATATTTATCCCTGATTATCCTTCCATATGTGAATGTATATCTTTCATGCCTGAATCTGTGGATGCAATTCAGGTTTGAAAATGCAGGTTGGGTTGATTTTCCAATTTTTTGAAAGAATTGGAAAATCAACTCAACAGTTCTGAAATCAACTCACAAAAACAAACTTGACAAAGCATTAGGTTCTGTTGACATTTCCTCTCGTTCCCACGCTTTGCGTGGGAATGCCTTCCGGACGCTTTGCGTCCCGTGACCGGAGAACAGCACAGACGGGACGTGAAACGTCCGATCTGCATTCCCACGCAAAGCGTGGGAACGAGATAAAAAACCGCTCCGCTTAATTTCTGCACTCCTCCGGCTGTGCAAAAAACCGCTCCGCTTAATTTTTGCACTCCTCCGGCTGTGCAAAAAACCGCTCCGCTCAATTTTTGCACTCCTCCGGATTTGTATTCTGTATTGTACAGAATCAATGGCGAATCGGTATAAGCAGGAAAACAAAAATTTTCGTGTATTCAAAAAACTGGATTTTTCTGAAAAAACCGGATTTTTCTGAAAATTTTATGCCCCAAATTTTATGGAACCTTACTTAAAAATTTGATTTTTGAAATCAGGATATTTTTCAACTGCGTGTCAGAGAAACACTTTTCAGTTTTGTGTAAACCGCACCTGAAGGTTTAAGCTGACTCTGCCAGAGGATCAGTTCTTCCGCAGCAAAATCCGGGGAAGCAAAATTTGCGAATTTCTCCATTGCCTCCAGCACCTGCTTTGGATCAGGACTTTCCTTTGCACGGGCAATGGTCAGATGGGCTTTGAAGGCACGGGATTCTTTTTCATATCCCAGTTCTGCCAGCCGGTCATCCAGCCGGTTCTGCAGCCCAATCAAATCATGGGTATCCCCTGTAAGTCCGATCCACAGCACCCTTGCTTTACGGACAGTCGGGAAAACCCCAAGCCCCTTTGCTCCCAAATGCAGCGCAGACGTACCCTGCACGGCCTGAGACATGGCCTGTGCAATCTGTTCTGTGTCAGAGGGGTTTATATCCCCCAGAAATTTAAGGGTCAGATGAATGTTTTCCGGCGCAACCCAGCGCAAATCAAGTCCGCGTGAACGAAGCTGATTCTGCAGATCCCGGATATAGGTGCGCACATCCTCAGGCAGGTGAAAGGCTATAAAAGCTCTGATTTTATTCTGATTCATATTTTGTCCGGATACAGCATACACTGAAAAAAGGTGAAAGTAAAGATTCCCTGTTTTTGATGTTTTCTGAAATTACGATCAGTGTGCGGAAAAAGCAAGATGTTTTCTCTGATTTGCGGATCTGACAGACTGAGGCAGGATACAGAAATTTGCCATTTTCCAAACAATGGGAAAACAGACCGGATAAACCCGTTTCTTGAATTCATTAGTCCGAATTCAGGATTTTTTTCAGGGCCTTATTCCAAAATCATGTCATATTGCAGCATTCCCGCTGATCTGAAAAAAATCATCCCAGGACTCATCGAGCCTTTTGCAGGCATTGTCCAAAGAAATGCCCTGCCATATGATTTCTCCATCCGGATTTGTGCCTGATTCATGGCAGAGTTCCAGTTCCCCCAGTTTGCGCAGCGCATCATTGATTTCAAAATCAATGCCTATGCCGCATTTCTGTGCAAACCACTGCTCTACAGCCTTATCCAGTTCCACTTCACTCAGCCCTCTCTCAGATCGCAGCAGAAACGCATACCCCAAAATGGCCTCTTTGCATTCCTCCTCTTCTGCTTCATCAATAATCCGGTGAAAAACCCCCGCATTGTTGTCCAGATTTTTGAAATAGAGATTGTCGCCCAGAGTTTTCATAAAGCGGATTTTCCGGTTTTTGTAACTGTTCCACTGCTTGACCAGAAAAGCGGCAATTGCGGCCAGCGCGCTGATGCCCCCCACCATTGCTGATATCCGGGCCGGGTCAAGGGACGGCATCTTTCCGCCTGTGGCAACAAAAGAATGGGTCATAAACCAAAGCACGGTGAACAGGGCAATCAGTCCTGCCCCTGCCTTGAGAATCACTGTGACTCCGCCTCCTATGGCACAGCCAATCATAATGAGGAGATCTTTGAATTTCATCCGCACCTGGGTATTGGGAAAAAGCATTTCCATATCAGCTTTGGGAATGTCTTTAAACAGCTTGACGATCATGGTTCCGGGCTGAAATTTCAGATCCCTGCGTCTGTTTTTTTCAAAATACGCGGCATCCCTGAATTTCACCACCAGTGCCACGCGTTCATATACCTCAACTTCAGCGGGAATTTCTCTGAAAAACCATTTTTTTATCTTCACTTTGTCTGTCCGGCTTCCCCGGCGGAAGATAATCTGTTTTTCAAAATCTTTGAAATCCACAAAAAGACTGATTTTAAACAGAGATTCCTTTTTCAGGGCATAGGTCAGCTCCTCTTCCGTGACCTCTTCATAATTGGCTTTGTTGAGAATTTCCCCCAGCATCTGCAGCAGACTGTCTTCGCACTGTCCGATCTTATCATCCGAATACCTGCGGAGAGTGCGGATATCCCGGTCAGGATTCAGGGGATAGTAATTTTCCTTGAGAACTTCCAGTTTTGAGTGAAACTGAAAATGGTAAATGCTTTCCAGAATCCGGCAGAATTTGCGGAATTTCTCCTGCTCTCCGGCTGTGAATCCTTCCTTTTCAGAAAGCAGTTGAATGATCTCTGATTTGCGGAAAGGAATGAATCTTTCCCTGTCATGGTGTTCAGACATGTTTCTGTTCCAATTTCTGACGGTTGTGCAAAAGCAACTACTTGGTCAGCCTTGAATCTGTGCGCTGCAAAAACCGGATTTTTCCAAAAAATCCGGTTTTTCTGTATACTTCAGATCATAAAATCAAAGTTGAAAAAGCACTGCACCAGCCCATCCCAGTCTTTCCCCATCTGTCTGTTTCTGCAAACACCAGAAAAATATTTTTCCCTGAAATTCTGAGGGATTTGAAATCCATCAGAGTTTCAGGGTGAAAATCTTTTTCACGAAATCTGCAACGTCTATACACCCATGATGTCGGAAATTCTGTTCTCCGCTCCTCCCAGGGAAAGAAGCACTCCCGCATATCCGGCCTGTTTGAGTCCGGCAGTCAGTTCTGCTGCCACCTGCACACATTCCGCTTCCTTGTCTTTGGATTTCTGCAGACGTTTGATCAGGTCTTTTGGCATATGAATCTGGCGGACATTGCGTTCAATATACCGGGCCATGCCCAGGGATTTGAGCAGAAGAACAGTGGGAATGATTTTTGCCCTGGCTGCGGCCTTTTCCCGGAACTGTGTCAGAAGGTTCAGATCAAAAATCGGCTGGGTGATGAAAAATTCAGCTCCGGCAGCAATTTTTTTCTCCATTTCCGCAAGTTCGGCTTCCGGATCCTCACCTTCATGACTTATTTTCAGAGATGCACCGACCCCAAACACAGGTGCGCCCTTCAGTTCCACACCGGCCATATCTGATCCTTTCATCAGGGTTCCGATAAGGGACAGCAGTTCCGCAGTGCCAATATCCCGGACTGCCGGAGTCTGATGATGATCCCCAAGTGCGGGATCATCCCCTTCTGTAACAATGACCGTGGGAATGCCGCAGGCTCCGGCTCCAAGCAGATCGGCCTGAAGCGCCAGCCGGTTCCGGTCACGGGTGCATATCTGCATGGCTGTTTCCATTCCTTTTGTCTGCAGAAGCATGGCCCCGGCCAGCGCGCTCATCCGCATCAGGGCATTGTTCATCTCACATACAACAAAAGCATCCACCCGGTCTTTGATATGTTCAGCATTTTCCAGTATTGCGGAAATATCGCTTCCTTTGGGGAGTTCCATCTCTGTCAGGACAGCAAATTTTCCGGCATCCAGGCTGTTTTTCAGGCTCATATCCCACCTCTCTTTCGGGAATTGTGAATTTATGAAAAAAATCTTTGATTTAATGAATAAGGTTTATTTTCAGAATACTGTATATTTATATACCGGTATACAGTCAAGAACAAAAAAACAAATATGTTGACAGGAACACAATTAACAGGTTGACTCTGTCTGGCATTTTCCCTTATATTTCCAAAAGTCAGGGGATGTTGTTATAAAGGTCGGAAAAATGTCTGTCCGGAAAATCATAAGGGTTTTCAAAATTCCCGTTTTTTTTGGATGACAATTTTTTCTGAAAAACTGTATACTACATTGTCCGAGTTTTGACAAAAGAATCATGGGAATATTTTACAACTGAAAAGGAGAAAAAAATGGTAAGAACCGAAATCTCTCTGTTTCTGCAGAATGTACCGGGCGAACTGGGAAAACTGGCATCCCTTTTTTCCGCGGAAGGAATCAATATTGATGCCATCACCATACAGGACGCGTCCAGTTATGTGCAGACCCTGTTCCAGGCTAGGGGAAAATCCCTCAAACGGATTGCCTCCAGCGCGAGTTACAATTCCATGCGCAAAGATTCTGCGGAATTTGCTCTTATCCGTGTTCTGGTGGATCAGACGGAAAAGGCCGTGGAACTGCTCACCCGGAAGGAGTATCTTTTTGACACTGTTCAGGTTATAGCCATCACTCTGGAAAACCGTCCCGGAGAGATGGCAAAAATCACCACAAAATTCGGGGAGGCCGGGATCAATATCAATTATGTTTACGGTTCGGTTTCGGCTCCGGATGAAAAATGCCTTTTTGTATTCTGCCCCGAAGATATTAAACTGGCATCACAGATTTTTGAGAAATAAAGAGTTTGCAGCATTTCCTGTCCGGATGGGCATCAGGGAATTCAAAGAAAAGAATCTGCCCGCGCAGGTCGGGCAGGCAAAGCCTGCCCCTGCACTATATTAAGGATGTTTCCAGAAAAGAATATCCCGGAAAAGCAGCATAAGCTTCCAGCCTGTGCCTGAACTGAAATGGGATATTTATTTTCAGAAATCACCTGAAAAACCGGCAGTTTATTTTTCTGAAAAGTCCCTTAGGGTTTGTAAAAAAATATCTGTGCAATTTTCATGTTCGGAAAACCCTAAGGGTTTTGGAAACCCTTAGGGTTTGGAACAGATTATTTTGATACAGACCCTTACTGCTAATCCGGCAGGACATTTCCCCTGTTCTGACAGTTTGTTATCTGTCATTCAGGAGTAAGGGTTTGTAACAAAATAACCTGTGCAATTTTCTGTCCGAAAAACCCTGAGGGTTTTGAAAACCCCCAGGGTTTGGAACAGATTATTTTGATACAGACCTAAAGTCTGAATTCAGTAACCCATAAGCAGGCAAACAAAAATTTTCGTGTATTCAAAAAACCGGTTTTTCTGAAAATTTTATGCCCGAAAATTTATGGAATCTTACTTATGGTCATACCGGAGAAAGCCGGTATCTTTTATTCGTGTATTTTCGTGTGGTTCATGGTCAAAAAAATGCAGGCATTCTTTCATCTCTGAAAGAAGTTTGGTATCAGAATCTGTAAGAACGCGGGGACTGGACCGGGGTTATGCAGTTTCGCATATGGGAAAAAAACGGCCTTCCGAATATTTTTTTTGAAAATCTGTTGAATTTTTCAGCATTTCTGATATTTTCCCCATAGGACTCCGGAAATTCCGGGAATACATTAAAAAAGGCAGCGGAATATCATGAAAACAATGACACTCGGATTCAGACTGGTATGCGGGGGGATTCTCCTGTCGGTGATTCCCATTCTGTCCGTGGGATTTTTTTCGGATATACGCTCGTCCGGGGCTCTGAACCGGATATCCAGGGAGCATGTTGCCAATGTTGCCAGGGATCTGGCAGGCATGATCCGGATATTCATTGCAGCCCAGGAGCAGTCTGTCCGGCAGATTGCTGTGAGCGGAACCCTCAGATCCACTGTGGCAAAGGCTGCGGAAAAGGGTTTGGAGAATATTGAAACAGAAATCAGTGTTCTGGATGCAGAACTTGCCGGAATCACGGATCAGTCCAAAGGCGTTTTTCAGGAAATTTTTGTGAGCGATGAAAAGGGTATGGTGTTTTCCGACGGCTGCGGCGGAAAACACAAAGGAATGAATATCTCGCAGCAGGAATATTTCATACAGGCCGGAAAAGGGGACAAAGCACACCGGGAAGTGATCCGCTCTGAACATGACGGTCTGCCACTGGTTCCTATCTGTGTTCCGCTTTTTTCCGGACAGAACCGTTTCAGCGGAACCCTTACTGCTTTTGTGAGTCTGAAACCGGTTTCCGAACATCTTCTGTCTGTCAGACTGGGCCATACCGGATACACTTTTGTGACTGACAGAAAAGGCATTATTCTTATCCATCCCAAAAAAGAGTTTGTACTGAAACTGGATATAAACACCCTCCCCGGCATGGAAGAAATTACACGGAAAATGCTTGATCAGCAGTCCGGAGTGGAAAGATATTTTTTTGACAGTATGTTTAAGATCGCAGGCTATGCTGCAGTGGGGGTAAACGGATGGACAGTGGCCGTAACCCAGCCGGAAAGGGAATTCATGACGGAAATTTACGGGGTCCGCAAATTTATGGTCGGATTTTCCCTGGGATTTCTGGCACTGAACATCTGTATGGTGATGCTCTTTTCCCGGCGCATTCTCCGGTCTCTGTGGAAAGTGGTCCGGGGACTGGATGCAGGGGCGGATCAGGTTTCCGCAGCCGCGCATGAGATAGCCTCTGCCAGTCAGGCTCTGGCAGAGAATGCGTCTGAGCAGGCAGCCGCGCTGGAGGAAAATTCCGCCACTCTGGTGGAGATTGCAGCCATGAGCAGGGAAACCTCCAGACTGACCGAGGGGGGCGGGGAACTGATGAATGAAAATATTCAGAAATCAGGATATTCCCTCAGATCCCTTGTGGAACTGACACGGGATATGCACCGCATTGAGTCGGAAAGTGACAAAATCCGGGGAATCATCAGTACTATTGACGAAATCGCGTTTCAGACCAATCTTCTCGCGCTCAACGCTGCCATAGAGGCAGCACGCGCGGGAGAAGCCGGAAGCGGATTTGCCGTGGTCGCTGGTGAGGTCAGAAATCTGGCCCGGCGTTCCACCGAAGCTGCCGCAACAACTCAGGATCTGCTTGCTGCCACCATTGCGCAGGTCAGTCAGGCTGCACATGCCATCAAAGGCATCAATGATGATTTTGTGGATATTATTGAATCTGCCACTGTGATGGGCGAAAAAACTGCTGCCATCACTGCCGCCACCAGGGAACAGACCGCAGGCATGGATCAGATGAGCATTGCAGCCGGTGAGCTGGAACAGGTGACCCAGCAGATGGCTGCACATTCCCAGGAAACAGCAGCCGCATCTGAGGAGCTTTCTGCCCAGGCCGAGGAAATGAAACATTTTGTGGAAGAACTTATGAAGGTGATTGCAGGCAGCAGAAACCGGAGGCAAGATGAATGAATTTTCAAGGCAGCAGCGTGTGCTTGTGATTGATGATGATCCGGCCAATATCGCTCTGCTGACAAAACTGCTTTCCCTGTCCGGTTATGATCTGGATTCCGCTGACAACGGCCCCGAAGGACTGAAACTCGCATCAGAAAAAATGCCGGATCTCATTCTGCTGGATGTGACCATGCCGGGTATGGACGGGCATGAGGTGTGCAGAATCTTGAAAGAGGATGCCCTGACCCGGAATATTCCTGTCATTTTTATCACAGGCACGGGAAATGAAAGCAAAGGATTCCGTCTCGGAGCTGTGGATCATATCCGCAAACCCTTCAGCACCAGCATTATCAGGGCCAGGGTGAAAAACCATCTGGAACTCAAGCAGTACCGGGATTATCTGGAAAAAATGGTCAGGGATCGGACACGCGAACTGGAAATAGCAAATGAACAGTTGCAGGCTGAAATCGCTGTCCGGCGTCAGGCCGAGGCAGATCTGAAAGAATATCAGGATCATCTGGAAGATTTGGTTTCGCAGAGAACTGCGGAACTGCAGGCTGCCAATACCCGGCTGGAGGAGGAAATTCTGGAACGGCGTCAGGCCGAGGAAAAGGTAAGAAAAAGCGAGGAAAAATACCGCAGTGTGTTTGAGAACACAGGGTCAGCCATGCTGATTGTGGAAAAGGACAGCACCATTTCCATGATCAACGCGGAATGTGAGAAACTTACCGGGTATCAGAAAAGTGAAATTCAGGGCAAAAAAAAATGGATGGAATTCATTCTGCCTGAAGACGCTGAAAAGATGAAATCCTTTCATGCACGCAGAATATCCGGAGACCCGGATGTGCCTTCCGAATACGAATGCAGGCTCAGGGATGCATACGGAAATATCAGGGATATTTTTGTTAAAGCAGATATTATTCCCGAAACCCCCAGAACCATTGCCTCGTGGATTGATATAACAGATCGGAAACGTTCGGAAAAGGTTATCAAGGAAAACGAGGCATATCTGCGTACCATACTGTCCACAATTCAGGCCGGTGTGCTGATTGTTGATCCGCAAACCCGCAGAATCTTTGATGTCAATCCCTGTGCGGCAAGGATGATCGGCCGCACACCCGAATCCCTGATCGGTCTGGATTACACCCTTTATGTAAGCTGTTCCTGCGGGGAAGGGGATTGCGAAAGGACATTTTCAGATTCTGAATCCTGCCGCAAAGGGGAAAACTGCAACTGCATCATTCAGACCGTGAAGGGGGAGCATATTCATGTGCGGAGATCCTATGCACAGGCACGGCTCAAAAACCGGGAATATCTTATTCAGAGTTTTCTTGATATTTCAGACATTATTGATCTGCTCAGACGCCAGGATATCAACATAGACCTTTCCCGGAATGTTCTCAATCTGGTCAACCGCCTGTCCCCGCGTTACACAAAACTCAGAAATGGAAACCTGCTTTTTTTCGATGGGCTGTCCATTCCCTGTCACAAACAGGGCGGAGATCATTATTTCATGCGGAATCTGGCAGGCAGAACAGTGGTGACCCTCAAGGATCAGTCCGGTCATCAGGTCAGTTGTGTGCTGAGAAGCATTATCACAGATCTGATACACCACGCGATTCTGACCAATTACTGCTGTCTTTCCTTTGAGGATGTCATTTCCCGGCTCAACAGCGAAATCTGCCGTTCCGGAACCTTCAGTGAAGATGATTTTTTCACCTGCATCAGCGCGGAAATCACGCACGAAACCCTGCGCATGAAATATGTTTCCGCAGGCCATCCGCCTTTTCTGCTGATCCGGGGAACAGAAGTGATGCTGCTGCCTGCGCCCGGATTTCCCGGCACCAATATCCCCATCGGCATACTCAGGGATGAAAAATATACTGCCGGTGAAATACAGCTTATGCACGGAGACCGTCTTGTCTTTTATACAGACGGACTGACGGAAATGCCGGAAAACAATCTGGATCGCAGTCTCACCATGCAGGAACTGGCAGATATTGCAAATGAGATTATACGGGACTGTCCGGATATCCATGCCTCGAATCTGATGCGGGAACTGCTGCGCCGTGTGGCTGAACTGAGCGGGGAATCGGTTGAGCCTCTTTCGGTCAACACCTCCGGCGATGATATTACCCTGATCTGTCTTGAAATTGAGGATGAAAATACTTACAATGAAGTTTTGCTGAAACCCGGAAACACCCATGATGTGCTTCGGCTGATCAGTGACCTGTACCGGAAGATTGTGAGCGATCCGGAAATGATGGGATTTGAGGATCCTGATACCCGTCTGTGGTCAGTCATGGAGGAAGGGATTCTGAATGCCTGGAAACACGGCAATCAGCAAAACCCGGATAAATGTATTTCTGTAAGATGGCGCTGCGGAAATGATTTTCATCTGCTGATTCGTGATGAAGGCACGGGATTTGATCCGGAAAGCATTTCCGATCCCACTCTGATGGAAAATATCACCAAAACATCGGGAAGGGGGCTTTTCATGATCCGGTATTTCAGCAGCCATGTCCGATGGGAAAAGAACGGAAGGGAAATGGTTGCGTATTTCAAAAAACATCCGGATCCTGTGGCAGATGAGCAGATACAGCGGGCAGAGAAATTTATGAAACTCTGGGAACGCGGGTGAATGATGCACCATTTCAGATGGAATAAAGGCGTACAGAATCTATAGGCTTTAAGAAAATATTTTTGGGGTTTCCTGCAGGCTGGGTTTCGTTCCTCAACCCACTCCAAAATAATTATCTTAAAAGCTATAGGCTTTAAGAAAATATTTTTGGTGTTTCCTGTAGGTTGGGGTGAGGAATGAACTCCAACAATTTCAGGATGTTGTGGTTTATTCCTCACCCCAACTACTCCAAAATAATTATCTTAAAGGCTATATAAGGTGATTTCTGAAAATAAATATCCCATTTCAGTTCACAGGCACAGGGAAAAAGCTGGAAGCTTTTGATACTTTTCCGGTATATTCTTTTCCGGAAATCACCTAATTAATTCTTGATCTCCAACTAATGCACCTTAAATTTGTGGCTACATCATAAGAATATTTTCAATATTGGATTGATTCACGGTTATCATTATAGTGCTTCGTTTCAGCTAAAATTATTGATATTTTTAGAAGAATAACGGGTTGTCGGATTACGCTTACGCTAATCCGACCTACAATTTTAAGTGAAATGATGCAACAGTTCTTTTACCAACTTTTGTCCTCTCCAAAACCTGATGGAGGAGTGCAAAAATTAAGCGGAGCGGTTTTTTACAAAGATTACAAAAGTTGAGGAAAATACTATACCATTACTCAGAAGATTTGATGGTACAGCCACGAATTGCACGAATGACACGAATTATGGTTTGTGCATTCGTGCAGATTCGTGTTATTCGTGGCTGTTATACATTTTTATAAACTCTGCTGAGGCAGGCATTTCGAAAGCGGTATTTTACAAGCGAAATGTTTCAAGTAATGGTATATAGTCATAAAGCAATAAAATCTGAATACGGTTTATTACGGATATTTAATTGAAATATTTATTCATACTCACCGGAATTGTTATGCTCGTGCTGGCTGCTGGCGGGGCTTATATTTTTACAGATATGACAGAATATGCCCAGCATCCGCAGAAAGAGGTTCACTCGGAAAAGATTGTGGAAATCCTTCCGGGGCAGGGCTTTGCCTCTGTACTGGAAACCCTGAAAAAAGAAGATATTGTGGATGATCCTCTGCGTTTCAGAATCATTGCACGCTTCAAAGGTTATGATCGGCAGATCAAAGCAGGGGAATACCTGCTTTCCCTGTCCATGTCTCCTTTGGAAATTTTGGAAAACATAGCCAAAGGAAAGACTTATCTCCGCCGCTTCACAATTCCCGAAGGTTATACCATGCGTCAGATTGCTTTGGCAGTGAGTGAGGCGGGATTGGGAAAAGAATCTGAATTCATGCAACTGGTTTCGGATGCGGAATTTATAAAAAAATCAGGAATCAAAGCGGACACTTTGGAAGGCTATCTGTTTCCGGACACCTATTTTTTCCCAAAAAGTACCGGTATTCCAACCATCCTCATGACCATGATCAGACGATTTCATTCGGTATTCAAAGCAGAATGGGAAACACGCGCGCAGGAAATCGGTTTTTCCCTGCATGAAATTGTGACACTGGCTTCCATTATTGAAAAAGAAACCGGAAATCCCGCGGAACGTCCCCTGATTTCCTCGGTTTTTCACAACCGCCTGAAAAAGAAAATGCGTCTGCAGACCGATCCCACTGTGATTTACGGCATTAAGGATTTTGACGGCAATCTCACCCGAAAGCATCTGGAAACCCTGACGCCTTACAATACCTATCAAATCAGGGGACTGCCGCCCGGCCCCATAGCCAGCCCCGGTGAAAAATCCCTGCACGCGGCCCTGTGGCCTGCACAAACCGCTTACCTGTATTTTGTGTCAAAGGGAGACAAAACCCATGAATTTTCCTCAAATATGGATGATCACAACCGGGCTGTGCGCAAATACCAGTTGTCCGGGAAATAATTCTTTGATAGTGGGTCAAACCAGTTGATAATGTCATCCCTTCCGGGATTCTGATTTATTTTTTATCTTTTTCTATAATAATGTCAATCCTTCCGGATTTTTTCCCGGCCCGGCATCATGGGCAGATCAACGGATTTGAGCCACTATCCAAATTTTAATGACTGCAGAGTGCCAAACTTTCAGTCTGGCACTCCGGATAAAAAAACTGTAAGGCAGTTATCAGTCAAACAAAGGAAATTCCCTGTAAACAAAGGTGTCAAACACCTCTGTCATGCTGAAGAAATGCGGATCAAAAGCCGGGGTTCCGTCTGCATTCATAGCCATGAACCCGGATTCGCCCAGCGGGAACATGCTTTCAATGCGCACCGGCCCGTTTTTCCCCATTTCCACGCAGTGTGCATATGTGGAGCGCGAGGAATAAGGCATGGCATGAACCTGACCAATCATATCATGTTTGTAAATGATCTGCTCCCGCATAGTCCGCGCTGCTTTTGTTGTTCCAGCCAGTGTAATAACCTTTGGACGTGTTCCGATCCGAGGAACGGGAACGGACATTGGCAGAATCCCATTCCGCAACTGCCACACCCGGCAGAAATCCCTGGGGAAACCGGTATTCCCCGGCAGGACGGACCGGATCGCGTCCCGACATCCAGTACGCGATATTTCCGTCTCTGTCTGCATAACAGAAATGCAGACTCAGAGCCACAGCATCCACTGCTTTGCCAAAAGCATCCATGTTTTCCGCACGTGCCATATCCAAATACGCGCCAATGGTTTCAAATTCATAGCCCCGGTTGGCATATTTCCATGCAATAATGGGATTTTGTGCGGATGGGGTATAGGTCGCTGGATTATAAGGCATGGGATTGATGACCGGCCCGTGAACAGTTTTGAAAACCGGAACTGTCACATCAGCGCTGCCTGCAACTTTGACGGTTTCCATGCGATCCAGTGTCACATCTGACTGATTTTCAATATAATAATCTGAACCATGTGCATGCCCCACCTGCATGGACCAGACATGATGAGGGGTTCTGCCGATAATAATGCCGGGAATACCGGGAACAGCCATGCCGGATACATTCAGTCCGCCTGCCTGTATGGAACCTTCCTGTATGATGGAAGGGTGAAAAATTCCATCTGGGGACCGGAATACAAAATGGGATTGCCGGATTCTGTTCTGTTTCCTGCCACCACCCATGCGTAACTGCCCATTTTCACATCCGCGTTGATTTTCTTCAGGCTTTGGGCGATTACACTGCCCATTTCCCGCATCTGATCCGAAATTTGTCTGAAATCTGCTGTGACTTTTTTCTCTGCCTGTTTTTTTTCCGCTGTTGAGGAGTTGGCTGTCAGAATTTCATTTCCATGAATATACGTCTGTGCCTGGGGATCATTGACCCATCTCAGATCATTGAACATGGCCATGCCCTGAACCGTACCGAATGCTGCTGTCAGTTGACCTGCGAGTGCAGCATTGTCTATCTGTCCTGCTGCATAGAATGGGCCTCCTTCAGGATCAAAACTTCTCAGCATGGTTGCACCCCAGGCCAGAATATCCTTAGTTTTCCAGTCTTCCGGTGAGAAATTCAGTGCCTTGAATTCAAAGGGCAGCAGCGCAGAATCTGCACGCACTTCCGCAATTCTGCGGTTGAAACCCGCCACATAGGCTTCAATCATGGTGCGGGTGTCTGCATTCAGCGCGTCAAACCCGGCCTGCAGTTCTATCTGGGAATAACCGGTAATGCGCATATACACATCAGACTGCAGAAAATCTGTGCCAAACACTTCTGCCAGTCTTCCCTGCGCTCTCCGGCGGAAAGTCTCTGCCTGCCAGAGCCGATCCGCTGCCACAGCATAGCCCTGGGCTTCAAAGATATTGTAAAGAGTGGCATCCTCTGTTCCTGTGATGAACCAAACCCCTTTTTCATCACGGGAGGTTTCAACCGTTGTCACAGGTTCAAAACTGCTGTCGCTCGAACATCCTGCCATAAAAGACAGAAAAACGAGAGCCATAATTGCCGAATAAACCTGTTTTTCTCCCAACATTTTCCATTTTCTGAAAAACATCATTTTTTCTCCTTTGTGTTGAATGAAATTCATTGATTTAAACTGTACTTCAATAATACATTTCGTCTGAAAATTCAAACAGAAAAATGCCTGCGCTCAGATTTCCATCTGCCCTGTGTTTTTTCCCCGTGTTTTTTTATCCCGGTTGACTTGCCTCTTTGCTTCTGCTATTTTAACCCTAAAGTAGAACAGGCTTCCAGCCTGTTTATGGAACAGGCACAAGCTGGAAGCCTGTGCTGCTTTTTGTTTCCGATTATAATTTTACAGATTGCAGAAAGGATAAATGAAAAATCTTATGGAAAGAACATTGTCAATTGTCAAACCCGATGGCGTGGCACGGGGATTGATTGGAGAAGTGGTGGGACGTTTTGAAAAGGCAGGGATTAAAATCGCGGCCATGAAACTGATTCATATGACCAGAAAACAGGCGCAGGGATTTTATGCAGTGCATAAGGAACGCCCTTTTTTTGAAAGTCTGACCGAATTCATGTCTTCAGGCCCCTGTCTGGTCATGGTGCTGCAGGGCGAAAATGTGATTGCGAAAAACCGGGAACTCATGGGCGCAACCAATTACAAAAACGCGGCTCCCGGAACCATCCGCGCGGATTTTGCACGGGACATTGAGAAAAACATTGTTCACGGCTCAGACGCTCCGGAAACAGCGGCTTTTGAGATCGGATATTTCTTCAACAGCTTTGAAATTGTTGGATAATGGCTGACAAAATCCGGCTGGAAAATATAGCGGTTGTCCTGCATCAGCCCCGGTTTTCCGAAAATATCGGGGCTGCTGCACGGGCCATGCGCAATATGGGCATCCATCGTCTGATTGTTGTTGATCCGTATATGTACAATCAGGAACGGGTGCTGACCATGTCCACCCATGCTGCTGCGGATGTGGTGGAAGGCATGGAAATGTATGAGAATATAGCCGAAGCTCTTGGCCCGTTTCAGTATGTGGTGGGAACCACCGCGCGTGTCGGGGGGCAGCGGGTGCTGAACACTCCGCCCCGCATGGCCCGGCAACTGATTCCCATATCGCAGGAAAACCGCATTGCCCTGGTATTCGGCAGAGAAGACCGGGGACTTTCCAATGAAGATCTGCGTTTCTGCCATTCCCTGGTCAATATTCCCACTGCGGAATTTTCTTCCCTCAATCTCGCGCAGGCTGTGATGGTTATGTGTTATGAACTTTTCACTGCCACTCTGGAAGATGAAAAACCCTTTGCCCCGCGCCTGGCAGGCCGTTTTGAACTGGATGGAATGTATGATGATCTGCGGGATGTGCTGGTGAAAATCTGCTATGTCAATCCGGAGAATCCGGATTACTGGATGAACCATATCCGCAATTTTTTCACACGCATTCAGCTTAGGGCCAGGGAAGTCAGCATTATCCGGGGACTGATCCGGCAGATCAACTGGTACGGGGAAAAGCGGTACAGTGAAGGACTGGGGGAAGCTGCTGAAAAAAATGTTGAACATACTGAGTTTGCAGGTAAAAAAAATTAAATATTTACCTTATGCACCTCAGGCATACCTAATGAAAGTCGTATCCAGAATTTGCCGGAATTCCGAAATGACTGTAAGTAGATCGAAAACTCCCTCCCCCTCAATGGGGGAGATCCGATGTTGGGGTGAAAAATCAGATAATTATCCCCATCACCCCGACCTCTCCTGCCGGGGGAGAGGGGGAATTGTGGATAAAGTAACCTGCTGATTTTTGAAAGGGCTGTGTAAGGTGATTTCTGAAAATAAATATACCATTTCAGTTCACAGGCACAAGCCAAAAACTGGAAGTTTTTGATACTTTGGCGGTATATTCTTTTCCGTAAATCACCTAACATCAGAGAATAATACCAATTCTCCATTGAAAATATACTTATACCATTACCTGAAACATTTGCAGAGGTTCAGATTCATATCTGAATTCCGAACAGAAAAACTCTGTGTCACTCTGCGGAAACTCTGTGTTACTCTGCGGTTAAAATCCGCCCGGCAGAATTACCAAAATATTTTAAGTATCGGTATATGATTCAGTTTCCCGCAGAGGACACAGAGGAAATAATTCACCTTATTGTATAAATTCAATAGAGAATCGGTATAACAGTTCTGTCAGATGTAAAGGAATACGAACCAATGGCATTTGACCTTTATATTGGCGAAAAAAGAGCATTCATAGATCATCACGAGGAAGATATTTTCTCTTTTATCGAAGAAAACGAACAATTTCCAATGCTTAATTGGATATGGGAAAATTTTTATAATAGCCCGGTAATTAGCCATGAAATTGCGAATGAAATCCTTCATGAACTGATCCGGTTACGCGAGGAAATTAGGGGGAATGATCAGTGGAAACACTTGATTCATGTAATAGATCGGCTATTGCCATTTTTCAGCCTCTCATACATTGAGAAGACTCAGATTAAATGTGCAAGTGATTAATAAAAAACAGACTCCGAATATGCCTTTGCATTCTCCTCTGTGTGAACCGTGTTTTTTTGGATTGTATTCCTGTCAGCGGATTTGACCCTTTGCTATTCCTTTGTCAGCATTGAATCTGTGATCGCAGACTTTGCAACCTTTGCAGTTAGGCAATTTACGGAAAAAATATCCCTCAAATCTGCCATTTTCAGTTCACAGAAATTGCATATACTGATCCAATTTTGGTTTTGTTTGGCATAGTTTTTGCCTGACAGTCTGATCGGGAAAAATTATTCACTTTTGGCATGAAAAACCCAGCGGACGGACTAAAAAGCCCCTTTTTGGCTCATACGCAATTTCCGTGCCAAAGAAAACCAAAATTGTTTCAGTATAACAGGAAACCTGCAGACAGCAGATCTGCGAGCCTCAAAAACCGGATTTTTTGGAAAAATCCGGTTTTTTCGCACACTTCAGCGCATAAAATCAAAGCAGGCAAAGCAGTATATTCTTTTCTGTAAATCACCTTAGGTGATTTATTAAAATAAATATACCTGTTAGATTCAAAGCACAAGCTGGAAGCTTATGCTACTTTTGTGGTACATTCTTTTCTGTAAATCACCTTAAACCTCACAGAATCAAATCAGGTCATTAATTTTTTTTTGGAAATCCCCATGTATGGGAGATAAAGTATGCTGTGGATGAAAAAACTGCCTGTTCCGCTTGTTCTGTCGTCTTTTTTTGTATTCCTGATTATTGCAGCCTCAGGACTGATCGCTTATGTTTCCCTTCAGAATGAAAAACAGGCAGTTACGGATCTGGCAAGACAGGTGCAGACAGAGATTTTTGCAGGCATCCGGGAAAAACTTGGGGATTATCTGGCTATGCCCCATCGGATTAACCAGCTCAATGGCAATATCCTTGTTCAGGAACCTGCACGCATGCAGAATTTGGAAGGATTGCGTCCTGTATTCATCCGGCAGCTTAAAGCCTTTGAGTCTGTGGCAACGGTTGCTGTGGGAATAGAAGAGCAGGGCAATTATGTGGGCGTGGGGCGCAGAGAACCCGGTTTTTTTTCCAGCGGTCTGATGATTCGGGACAAAGACAGCACTTACCGCGTTTCCCTGCTTGACGATCAGGGCAGAGTTGTGCGGCTTCTGACCGAAACACCGGATTATGACGCACGAACCCGTGACTGGTACAAAACTGCTGTTGCAGCAGGCAAAGCTGCGTGGAGTCCTGTTTATATCTGGGCCGGAGGCACGGGTATTGGCCTTACCGCAGTGCTTCCGGTGTATGACAATTCCGGAAAACTTGCTGCCGTACAGCAGTCCGCGCTGACTTTGGATTTCATCAGCAATTTTCTCAATGATTTGAAAAAACAGCGGCTGGGGAAATCCGGACAGATATTTTTAACAGAACCGGACGGAATGTTAGTGGCTTCTTCCGGTGAGGAAAAAGTGATACGCCAAGGTGAGAAAAAATTTGAACGGATTTCAGCCGGTGAAAGCAGTGAAATTTTTATCCGCACGGCATGGGAATTTCTTGTCACCCGGTTTGGGAATATAAACAGCATTCCCGATCATTATCATTCCAATATACAAATCCGGGAAGAAAAATTTTTTCTGTCTGCGGCAAAACTCAGTGATCCCAAAGGCCTGAACTGGATTATGGTGACAGGACAGCCGGAATCCGCTATTATGGCAAACACGGAAGCCAATACCCGTATCAATCTGCTGCTGTGCATTGTCATTTCTTTTACTGCCATCTGCTTTGGCATTCTTATTGGCCGCAGGCTTATGTCTGTTTACGGGAATCTGGAATCTGAAATCGCCAAACGCAGACAGGCCGAGCAGTCTCTGCGCGAGAGCGAACTTCTGCTCAATGAAACCGGAAAGATTGCAAAAGTGGGCGGATGGAAATTTGATCCGGGTACGATGGAAGTTCTCTGGACAGAGGAAATGTACAGCATATACGAACTTCAGCGGGATTATAAACCCTTATTTCAGGAAGCCCTCAGTTTTTTTCATCCGGAGTCCGGAGAAAAACTGACCGCAGCCATTCAGTGTGCGATTGATTTGGGTGAACCCTTTGATCTGGAACTCTGTTTTGTCACAGCCAAAGGCAGGGAATTATGGACACGCATCATCTGCAAACCCCAGATTGTGAATGGTGTGACAGTAAAACTGACAGGGGTTTTTCAGGACATCACCGAGCGCAGGCATGCGGAGAAAAATGTCCAAAAACAGGCACGCCTGTTGGACTTAATTTTTGCACACTCCCTGGACAGTATTGTCCTTCTTGACTCCGAATATAATTTTATCCGGGTCAGCGAAACCTATGCCAAAGCCTGCCAGCGCAATTCATCCGAATTCCCGGGGCACAACCATTTTGAATTATATCCATCGGATCTGAAGGATGAATTTGATGCAGTTGCCAAAGAGAAAAAAGTCAGGCAGAAATTTGCCCGGCCATTTGAATTTCCTGATCATCCGGAATATGGAACAACATATTGGGATTTGGGATTGGTACCTATTCTGAATCATGAAGACGAAATAGAGATGTTCCTTTTCACATTAAAGGATATTACTGAACGCAGACGGATGGAGGAGGCTCTGCGGGAATCCAATGAATATCTGGAAAATCTTTTCAACTATGCCAACGCTCCCATTATTGTGTGGGATAATTCCCTGCGGATAACCCGTTTCAACCGTGCTTTTGAAAAACTGAGCGGATATGATGCTGCCGGGGTCATATCCAAAAAAATTGATGTCTTATTCCCAAAAGACAAAATTCAGTCTTCCCTTGAACATATCCGAAAGACAGCAGTAGGTGAAAAATGGGAAACTGTTGAAATAGAAATTCTGAGAAAAGACAGTGAAGTGAAAACAGTTCTCTGGAATTCCGCCAGTATTTTCGGCAAAGACGGCAACTCCATTGTGGCAACAATCGCACAGGGCCAGGACATCACCGACCGCAAGCTTATTGAGGATGTTCTGCTGTTCATGGTGGAGTATGATTACATGACAGGCGGTGAAAATTTTTTTCAGGCTCTGGCACGGTATCTGGCAGAAACACTGGGCATGGATTTTGTCTGTATTGACAGGCTGGAAGCGGATAACCTTTCTGCAAGAACAGTGGCGGTCTGGTCCGACGGCAGGTTTGAAGACAATATGACATACACGCTGAAAGACACCCCGTGCAGCGAAGTGGTGGGGAAGACAATCTGTTCTTTTCCCGATGGGGTGCGCCATCTTTTTCCAAAGGACGCGCTGCTTCAGGAAATGGCAGCCGAGAGCTATTTGGGAAGTACTCTGCGGAGTTCCACAGGACAGCCCATAGGTCTGATAGCTCTTATCGGACGGAAACCCCTGGCAAATCAGCAACTGGCTGAAACAGTTCTTAAACTGGTAGCAATACGCGCTGCAGGCGAACTGGAACGTCATCAGGCTGAGGAAAAACTTCGTGAGGCCAAACAAACAGCGGAATCCTCCACCCGTGCCAAGAGCGAATTTCTTGCCAGCATGAGCCATGAAATCCGCACGCCCATGAATGTCATTGTCAACATGTCCGCGATTCTGCTGGAAACCGCCCTGAATTCCGAACAGAACCATTACTGCCGGATGATTCAGGCATCTTCCGACATTCTGCTTTCCCTGATCAATGACATTCTTGATTTTTCCAAAATTGAGGCCGGAAAACTGGATTTGGAAAACATTGCTTTCAATCTTGGGGAAGTTGTTGAGGAAGTGCTGGGGATACTCGGTCTCAAAGCAGATGAAAAAGGGCTTTGGCTGACGCACAGGATTGCGGACGATGTTCACCTTTATCTGACCGGAGATCCTGCACGGGTGCGTCAGATTCTGATCAATCTGGTGAACAATGCCATCAAATTCACAAAAAAAGGTGAAGTGAAAATTTCCGTAAGCAAGGAAAAACAGAGTCAAACCCATATTGTGCTGCGTTTTGCGGTTTCAGACACAGGCATCGGCATTCCCAAAGATCGCATGGAACGCCTGTTCAAACCCTTTTCCCAGGCAGATTCATCAACTACCCGGAAATTTGGCGGAACCGGGCTGGGGCTGTCCATTTCAAAAAAACTCGCTGAAATGATGGGCGGGCAAATCGGTGTGGAAAGTGAATACGGAACCGGCAGCACCTTCTGGTTCACAGCGGTTTTTGAAAAAAGGGAAAAAAGCATAAAAGATGAGAAGCGCAAAGAACAGCACCCGCGTATTTCTGAAAATATCTGTCTGCCCCCGGATCTCCGTATTCTGCTAGTGGAGGATAATCTGTTCAACCAGCAGGTGGCTCTGGCTGTTCTGAGAAAGTTCAGGCTTTGCGCGGATATAGCAAACAACGGAAAAAAAGCACTTGAAATTCTTGGAAAAAAACCTTACGATCTGGTGCTTATGGATATAGAAATGCCGGAAATGGATGGTTTGGAAGCGGTCAGAATTCTCCGGAATTCCGCGTTTGAAAACCGGAATGTGCCGGTTATTGCCATGACCGCACACGCGCTGATCGGAAGCAGGGAGCGGTATCTGCAGGCCGGGATGAACGATTATGTTGCCAAGCCGGTTAACCCGGATGAACTTTTTGCAGCCATCTGCCGCAATATCAGCAAATCATCCGGTACGGTCAGTGTTTCCGCACAGCCTTTGCAGACAAAAGACAGCCCTTCCCTCTCTCCTGTTCCCAATGAGATTTTTTCACCTGTTTCAGCAGAAATCCCACACCCAAAAGAGGAAGATACCCGATCTGTGTTTGACCGGCAGGATTTGCTCAGGCGGATGGGCGGGAGTGAAAATATTATGAAAATCATTGTGGAAAATTTTCCCTCCCAGTTTTCAGAGGAACTGGAAAAACTCAGACTTTGCGCAAAGGAAGGCAATGCGGAAAAAATCAGATTTCAGGCCCACACTCTTAAAGGCATGGCTGCCAATGCTTCCGCATCCAGACTCCGGGATGCGGTTTTTGAACTTGAATCATCCGCAAAACAGGATCATACAGATACTGCCCTTTTTCTGCTGGAAAAAGTGGAACAGGAATTTGAGATGATTTTAAGGGTTCTCAAAATGCAATACGAATCTGCTTCCAAAACATAATGGTGATTTACGGAAAAAAATATACCGTCAAAGTATCAAAAGCTTCCAGCTTTTGCCCTGTGCCTGTGAACCTGAATTGGTATATTTATTTTGATAAATCACCATAATGACAGCAATGCTGTTTTTTCAAATTTTTTCCCTGTGTTCTGTGGTGCACATATTCTGCTGAAAAAAATGGAACAGGAATTTGAGAGGATTTTGCAGGTTTCTGCTCTGAAAAAGTGAAGCCGCATCTGCGCATTTTCAGTGGCATTGAACCTCCCTGTTTTTGCAGCAGACATGACAACGCGGGAAATCAGTCTTATTTTTTATCTGACTGCGGCCGGAAACAGGGGAAAGAGCCAATTTTTTTTATACAGGACAGGAAATGGGAAAAAAACGCAAACGCGAATCCAGGGGAACCGATGATCCGTTCTTCAAACTGATGAAGGTGGGCGGAGAGGCCGTGCTGAAACTCATCGGCATTGATCCGCCGGATGATTACATATCCCGTGCAGTTGTTCTGAAAGAAAAGAAACTGTACCCGGACATTATGGCCGTACCGAAAAAAAACAGAAACCGGGACAGGGTGTTCATTGAATTTCAGGGATACAAAGACACCATGATCCTTTACCGTCTGACCGCGCAGATTGCCATGTCCTGCGCACAGGACAGATACACCGGCCCGGTGTGCGGTGCTGTCATTTACACGGACAGGATTTTTAAGGATGCTGCTCTTCCCCTGGATATCGGAAGTCTGTCCTCAGCTTTCCGGATAAAGGGCAGTTTTGAGGAGATTGTCCTGTCTGAATACACCTGTGAACAGTTGACGGCCATTGATCCCCGTCTGACTGTTCTTGCTCCCTTCACCCTGCCGAAAAACACGGGAAAGGAAAAACTGTCCGCAGTATGCAGGGACTGGAAACAAATGGTGTGTGAGGTGTATGAGACAAAACAGCAGGGGGCTGTCACTGAAATTCTGGGGCTTTTCATGTTAAACCGTTTCAGCAAATTATCTTTGGGGGAGGTGATCCGTATGCTGAATTTTGATTTGTCAAAAACAAAGGCCGGGAAAGAACTGATTGATATGGGCATGGAAAAGGGTATGGAAAAGGGCATGGAAAAGGGTATCGAAAAGGGTATCGAAAAAGGGGCATTGCTGAAAGCCCGGAATTTTCTGCTTCTTGCCATGGAACAAAAATGGGGGAAGGTTCCGCAGCATATTTCTGATACGATTTCCAAAATTTCCGTCAGTGAAACCCTTGAGTATCTGTTCGGGAAAGTACTGCGGAGCAGTACCTTTGAAGAGTTTGAACCGGCACTGAAAAAGACAGGGAGCATAGGAAATGCCTGAAGAAATAAAGCGTTGGATGAGATGGTTATCCGCTGACACTCTCATTTAAGGCTGAGTGAGAAATTTTTCAAAGCGGAATTTTCCCGGCATATGATTTACTGTTTCAGGAATCAGGGCTTCCGGGTGCCTGAGGCATGGATCTTATACCGATTCGCTATTGGTTTTATACAATCCGGAGGAGTGCAAAAATTAAGCGGAGCGGTTTTTTGCACACACACTCAGCAGCGGAAAAACTGACGGTATTGTATCAAATCAATGGAGAATTGGTATTATACCGATTCACCATTGGTTTTATAAAATGCGGAATGCAAATCCGGAGGAGTGCAAAAATTGAGCGGAGCGGTTTTTTGCACACAATCCGGAGGAGTGCAAAAGTTAGGCGGAGCGGTTTTCTGCACACAATCCGGATGAGTGCAAAAATTGGGCGGAGCGGTTTTTTGCACAGGCGGAAAAACTGACGGTATTGTATCAAATCAATGGAGAATCGGTATTATACCAAATCGCCATTGATTTTATACAATGCAGTCGGTTTTTCTGCTTGATTACAGAGCGTTGCTTTTTTTATAAGCATATTTTCAAAAGCGATTTGGTATTAGACCGGTCTGCTGAAAATATTCTGATCCTCTTATTGTCTTCTTAGGGATTTTCCCGCAAAATATGCCTGAATTCAGGGAGTTTGCTGATAAAAAGATCGTAATAAAAGGGATCAAAATGACCGCCCCTGCCAGCTTCCATGATTGCCAGCACCTCTTCCTCAGGAGAAGCCTTACGGTAAACCCGGTCATTGCTCAGGGCATCAAACACATCCACCAATGCCACAATCCTCGCGGATTTGGGAATTTTTTCACCGGAAATGCCGCTGGGATAGCCCACGCCGTTCCAGTGCTCATGGTGGCAGAGGGCAATGTCATGGGCCATCTGCAGCATGGGAAAATCCGATTCCCCCAGTATTTTTCCGCCAATGGTGGTATGGGTTTTGATGATGTCAAACTCTGAACTGCTGAGAGGGCCGGGTTTGCGGAGTATGCGATCCGGGACCCCGATTTTGCCGATGTCGTGCATAGGCGAGGCCAGACGCAGATCATCAGCCTCGGATTTGGACCAGCCTGCTGCTTCTGCCAGAACCACACTGAACAGAGATATGCGGCGCACATGTCCACCGGTTTCCTGATCCCTTGATTCCAGAGCTGTCAGGAGTTTGACAATGGTTTCCTCCTGGGTTTCCCGTATCATCCGGGTCTGGCGCCGGACGATTTTTTCCAGATTTTCACTGTGCTCTCTCATCTGACGTTCCAGACGCACCATCCGCTCCCCAACGCTCAGACGGGCCTGCAGTTCATCAGGATCAAAGGGTTTTACGATATAGTCATCCGCGCCGATTTCATTGAGTCCGGCAATCACATCTGTTTTTTCCCCCCTGGAAGTCAGCAGAATCACATAAACAAAGGGTTTGCCGCTTCTGCGGATATTCCGTACCAGTTCCGGGCCTTCCATTTCCGGCATCACCCAGTCTGTGATGACCAGATCCGTATCTCCGGAAAGAAAATGGTTCAGGGCTTCGGCTCCGTTGGGAGCAGCAGTGACCCGGTTTCCCCACTTGCACAGAAATTTTTCCAGCCGGTGACGGGTGATGAGATCATCTTCTGCAATGAGTATATTCACTTGATTTCCTTTCTGATAAAGTCTGAAAGCATTTTTCCGAAATCCGTGACTTCCGCGCGCAGGGTTTCAAATACGGGGCCTGCCTGTCCAAAATCCTCTTTGTGCCCCATTTCCTCAAGCGCATATGCTGTCCGGGCTATGGATGCGGCCTGAAAATTTCCCATCATGCCCTTTATCGCGTGTGCAGTCCGTCTCAGTCCGGGACCATCCTTTTCCTCCACATGCGTTTGAATCTGCGCGAGCATCTTCGGATATTCCTGCATAAACATATCCGTGCATTCTTTGAGAAAAATCATATCATTGTCAAATGTCCTGAGCAGACCGTCCAGGTCAAGTCTGGGAATGGATACTTTGGGCACAATATTTTCCTTTCTGGCTTCCTCTCCCTCCAGACCCGGAATCAGAGAGCGGATTGCTTTGAAAAGAGCATCGGATGAGACAGGCTTGGAAACATAATCATCCATGCCCGCCTGCAGGCACTGCTCCCTGTCCCCTTTCATGGAATGAGCGGTCATGGCAATGATGGGAATATGCTGCTCCCCTGTTTTTTCCATCTCCCGAATCGCGGCAGTGGCCTCAAAACCGTCCATTTCCGGCATCTGCACATCCATCAGTACCAGATCAAATGTATCTTTTTTCAGGGCTTCAACAGCTTTGAGGCCGTTTTCCGCTATGGTCACCTGATGTCCCCGTCTGCCCAGAAGACGGATGATGAATTTCTGGTTGAAAGCAGTGTCTTCGGCCACCAGAATCCGGAGAGGGTGCTCCTCTTTCACAGGTGTATCATCTGTAATTCCCGGAGAGGACATTTTCCTGGCTGTTGCAATATCCAAAGCAGCGATAATTGCCTCAAAAAGATCCGAAGGCCGGACAGGTTTGCTCACACCGGCACGGATGCCGAGAGACTGCATTTCATTCCTGCTCCGGGTTTTGGACCCGGTCAGCATCATGATAATTCTGGGAGTGACATGCCCCTGCCGATCCATGAGCCACCGGGCCAGGGTAAAACCGCTGCTCATGGGCATTTCCGAATCAAGCACAGCCAGCAGAAATGGTTCATTGGCTTCATTTGCCCGGAAATACGCATCCCTGGCTTCCTCAATGCCGGATACTGCCACAGGATCCATTTTCCAGCTTTCCAGTATCTCCCGGATGATTTCCCGGTTTGAGGCATTGTCATCCACCACCAGAACCTTCACACCGGTCAGATCCAGATCTGAAAGCAGTTCAAACGCATAATCCTCTTCCGGATCTGCAATGAAACTTGCGGTAAAACAGAAAACACTGCCCTCGCCTACCCGGCTTTCCAGCCAGATTTTTCCGCGCATCAGTTCTACGAGCTGACTGGAAATCGCCAGCCCCAGTCCGGTTCCGCCAAAACGCCGGGACGTGCTTCCGTCTGCCTGCTCAAATGCCCTGAAAATGCTTTCCTGCTTTTCCAGGGGAATGCCAATGCCTGTATCCCGCACGGAAAACAGGAGACAAACCCCGTTTTCCGTATAACTGTCAGTTTTGACACTTACAATGATTTCGCCCCGGTCTGTGAATTTGACTGCATTTCCCACAAGATTGAGAACAATCTGGCGGAAACGGGCCGGATCTCCGATGAGCCGGTCAGGCACATCCGGCAGTACCCTGTAGGCCAGTTCCAGTCCTTTTTCATGTGCCTTGGCCGCCATAATCCGGAGGGATTCACCGAGAAAATCCCGCAGCGCAAAAGGCAGTTCCTCAAGTTCCAGTTTGCCTGCCTCAATTTTGGAAAAATCAAGAATATCATTGATCACCGAGAGCAGCGCGTAGGCAGCGGAAATGACCACATCCAGATCTTCGCGCTGTTCAGATGTGAGTTCGGTTTCCAGCACCAGTTCCAGCATACCGATAATCGCATTGAGAGGTGTCCTGATTTCATGACTCATATTGGCCAGAAATTCGCTTTTGGCCTGGCTGGCAAATTCTGCGGCCATTTTGGCCTGGCGCAGCGCATCCTCTTTCTTGCGCTGGGTCACGTCCCGCAGCAGGCCCCGGAATCCAATGATTTTTCCCTCCGGGTCTTTGATCAGGGCAACAGAGGATTCCAGAATGGTTTCAGATCCGTCTTTGTCCCGCAGGGTCCATTCAAACACTTTGGGGGTTCTTCCGTCCCGGTAAAAAGCATCAAATGCCTCAAAATTGGTTCCCCACATTTCCTCACGGGAACGCCCCATAACCCTGCACATGGCAGTGTTGAAAAAGGTGAAATTGCCATCCAGATCCACTTCATAGTAACCGTCATCTATGGCCTCAATAATAAGTCTGTATTTTTTTTCGCTTTCCCTAAGTGCGTCCTCGGCCTGTCTGCGCTGATCCATATTGTACTGCACATGGGAACCAAAGATGACAAAAAGGCACATGACCGCCAGCCGCATCCACAACTGGGAGGGAACTGGACTGAATATCTGATCAAAAAGTGTGACATTTTTTGATAAAAAGAAATCCAGAACAGAGGCAAGAATCCATGAAAGTCCGGCCAGAATGAATCCGGCCAGTACCATTATGTTTTTGTTCACGGATCTGCTGCGGTTTGTCAAAAATTTTTTCATATCTGTCTTTTATGGGGATTATCCCGAAATCCGATAGACCAAAGGTTCGGACATTTTTTATAACATACTGTTTATGTATAAAATTAAGGTTATAAAATTTGAACTGTCCGATTATATGTTTTCAGCAGTTTATCCGGCATTACCTCCCTGTTTCTGAAAAACTGTCCGGCATATTGATATAAGTAAGGTTCCATAAATTTTCTGGCATAAAATTTTCAGAAAAACCGGATTTTTTTGGAAAAATCCGGTTTTTTGAATACATCAAAATTTTTGTTTGCCTGCTTATTATACCGGCATGAAAAAGATTTTTCAATATGGAAAAAAAAATATCCTGTGTTTTTCACGGACTTTCTGAGTTTCTGCTCCCGGTAATTTTCCGGAGGAGTGCAAAAAATGTATTTCTGCACCCCGTAATAACGATTTGCCATTGCTTTGATCCAATACCCCCAGTTTTCCCGCAGTTCCGGGTGTGCAAAAAACCGCTCCGCTTAATTTTTGCACTCCTCCGGATCAGTATCAGTTCAATTATGCTGCTTACCGGGGTTCCTGCTGTTGCCGGTGATGACCGAAACTGTTCCGGATTCTGACAGCTCTGTTATGGCATGGATTCTGCCGACACCATGCGGTTAATGAGCAGACCGCTGGATTTGCCGAAATCCCTGATCCGGGAGGGATCAAAACCGCCGCTCTGATAAAATTCCCTGAATTCCCTGCTGTCCAGAAGATGCAGGATAAAACTGATATGACCTGAATACCCGTTTTCATCAAGTCTCTGCAACTGTTTCACGGTCTTTTCAGCCATTTCCTTTGCCTGACGGTGAAGCGTGGCTCCGGCAGGGCCGCATTTTTCCACAGAATACAACTGACGGCAGGAAAAAGGCCGGATTTCATAAATCAGGCAGGTATGATCCTCTTTGAGAAAGGGCATGGCGCACTGTTCCCTTTTTCTTTTTCCTGCCGGTTCCGGAGCACCCGGTTCTGTATCCCTTTTTTCACTTTCGCGGAAAAACCGGACATATGCTCCCGAATCACCAGTCCCTCCAGAGTGGTAATGTCAATATTTCCCATATTTGTACAGCAGAATGCACATCCGGGTCTGCACACGGCCTGTCTGCTGAATTCACTGGTTTCTGCCTCAAAACCTTCATAAATGCCGGTCAGCCCTTCTCTTTTTTGCTTCAGATTCATCAGAAATCCTTAAAATCATCCTCATCAGGGGGAATCAGATGCTCCGGATCGTTTTTTCCGGCTGTTTTGTTTACGGATTTTGGAAAAGAGGATACCCCTGATTTACGGATATGCAAATCCTCTTTCAGTTTTTTTTCATCGCTGTCATCTTCGGCTGATACTCTGCTGTCCTTTCTTTTCCGTGTTCCCACCAGAATAACCAGATCATCCACAAACACCTTCATCTGTCTGGCCTGTTTTGTCATTTCCTCCGAGGCATACGCGGATTCTTCGGCATTGTCAGAATTCTGACGCGTAATCCGGTCAATTTCATTCATTGCTTCTGTCAGTTGCCGGATGCCTTCGGCCTGTTCACTGGATGCTGCTGCAATTTCAGCCAGCAGTCCTCCCACTTTTTCCGAGCTTCCGGCCACTTCTCCGAATGCCTCACCTGTTTTGTTTGCAAGGGCAGCTCCGGCATTGATTTTCTGCACAGTTTCCTGAATCAGGGCAGCCGTGTTTCTGGCTGCATCAGCCGATCTCATTGCAAGATTTCTGACTTCATCAGCCACCACTGCAAATCCGGCCCCGGCCTCTCCTGCACGAGCGGCCTCCACTGCGGCATTAAGGGCCAGAAGATTGGTCTGAAATGCGATTTCATCAATGGTTTTGACGATTCGGGAGGTATCCTCGCTGGCTTTGGATATTTCTGACATGGAGGATGTCAGTTGATTCATGGAGGTATTGGCCCTGCGTACCACTTCATTCCCCTCTTTCATCAGCCGGTCAGCCTGATTGGCGTTGTCCGCATTTTTTCTGGTCATGGAGGACATCTGCTCCAGAGATGCGGATGTTTCCTGCAAAGAGGTGGCCTGTTCTGTGGAACCTTCAGCCAGTTGCATGCTTGAAGCCGAGATGGTATTGGCCGCATCAAGGGTTTTGCCTGAAACATCGGTCAGTCCGTCCGTGAGTTTTTCCAGCATGGAAAAAATCCTCTGCACATCTTTTCGGACCAGGTAAATGGTAAGCAGGAAAATTGCTGTGAGACATATTCCGCCCAGCCGGAGAGAGGTTTTCAGAAACTCCACTTCGCTGACAGCCTCCTGTTCAATAAGGAATACTGCTTTTTCCATTTCCCCAAGGAGAACCTGTTCATTTTCCCGGATGTATTTCAGATCATCGGGATTTTTTTCTTTGATGAACCGCAGGCATTTTTCCCGGAAAGGTTTCCAGACTGCTTCCACTTTACGGAGCTGATCAGCGATTTCCGGATCATCCGGCCCCTGAATTTCCCTGAATCCGGAACTGTGGGAATCCAATGGGATTTTTCCTCCGCTGATAAAAGCGGTTAAGCAGACCCCGAACTGCTCCATCGTGCCAAGCGGCATATCCCCGGAGATATCGCCCCGTGAAAAAAAAGCAATTTCCTTTGTAATCTTTTGTATAAGCATCCGCTGCCTGCCTGCAAGATTGATAATGACACTGTCATCATCCCATGCCTCTTCTGTGATGAACACAGCCATTGCCACAAGGGAAGCTGCAAGCAGATACTGCAGGATGATTCCTGTGTATAGTTTGCCTGATACCTTCATTTTTCACCTCTTTGTCCGGATGTTCCGGATATACGGATATATTTCCGGGCATCCCCAAAATATTTGTCATGCTGCATTTGTATTAACCGAAAAAAAATTTTATTGCAATCCGTTTAATACATCTTTCAGAACCCTGGATCCCGGATTGTCGAAACGGTTCTCCAGCAGAATGCCTTCAACAGTGGCGTCCTCCCCGTAATAATTCCGGTTGGCCGTATGGTCAGCATTGATAATCTGCCCATCCAGGGATATACCGGCAAACAGACCTTCCACATTTGAAAAATAATAAATGTCTTTGAATGCGGTCTGGGTGGAAGCGGAAAAATCAGCACCGGCAGAACCGGCCGCGGCTGAAGCGTCTGCACCAATGGTCACGCCCGTATTTATGGCCGTATTCAGAACCCTGTCATTCATGAAAACCATAATCACGGATGCCCGCTGCATACCGATCTGAAGTCCAAAACTTCCTCCTCCCATCGCATAAAAGGCAGGTTCGCTCCAGTTGTCATCTGCATTGCGTGCCAGAAGCACGCCGCGTCCTCCCTCACCCCCAAACAGTATTCCAGCCCGGATGATCCGGGGATAAATCAGCACCCCTCTGGCATTGTCAATCAGAACATTCAGTGAACGGTTATCCGGATTTTCACACATGACTTTCACGGCCACGGCTGCGGCCTCCACCAGTTCCTGCTGCGGATCGCGGTATCCTTCTTCCACATGGGCACTTTGATCCATTGAGACACAGCCTGAAAAAAACATAAATACCATCGGACAAATCACTGACAGAATCTTTCCCATCATCTCTGTTCTCCTTTCTGATTTTGAAATTTTTTACATAAACATCCGGTTTTTTGTGTAACCGGACAGATACAGCCAGGCATGAATACAGTTTTCCTTTGAGATCTTTCCATCTTATTTGAGTACGTTGCATTCAAAACAGCAAAGCGGAAGTGACAAAGCAGGAATCAGATCGTCATAAGAAAAAATGCCGTATTCCATATACAATATATGAACCCCTTCCATCAGGCAAGCAAAAGTATGGAAATTCCCTGTCTCATATGCTATAGACCTGAAAATATTTGTCCGAAAAAAATCTGAAGATTTTCGGATGCCGGTTTTTTCTATAAAAAACTGCTGCTTTGCCATTTTTGATTTTAATAGAACATGGCGTGAATGATATGCAGCCAGGCAAAAATTTTTGGGTATTCAAAAAAACGGATTTTTTTGGAAAAATGCGGTTTTTATGAAAATTTTATACCCGAAAATTTATGGAACCTTATTTATGCAACTGTACAGCAGAGGAAAAAATAATATGGTACATGCAGACCCTGGAAAAACAGGAATCGGATGGATCGGCACCGGTGTGATGGGCCGGTGGATGTGTCAGCATATTATGGACAAAGGATTTCGGACTGCTGTTTTCAGCCGGACAGGGGAAAAAGCCATGCCCCTGCTGGAAAAAGGGGCAGTCTGGGCTGATTCTCCGGGAAAACTGGCAGAAATGTCGGATGTCATATTTACAATGGTCGGATTTCCCCATGATGTGCGTCAGGTGTATATGGGATCTGAGGGCATTCTGTCCGGCGCAAAACCGGGAAGCATTCTGGTGGATATGACCACGACACAGCCTGCTCTGTCACAGGAAATTTATGCACAGGCAAAGGAAAAAGGGATATATGCCATTGATGCGCCTGTATCAGGCGGTGATGTGGGCGCGCGCAATGCGCAACTGTCCATTATGACGGGCGGTGATGCGGAAGCAGTGGAAGCTGTCATGCCTCTGCTGCGGGCAATGGGGAAAAAAATCATACATCAGGGAAAAGCCGGGGCCGGACAGCACACCAAGATGTGCAATCAGATTGTCATTGCAGGCACAATGATCGGCATGTGTGAATCCCTGATTTACGGATACCGGGCCGGTCTTGATTTGGAAACCATGCTCTCAGGCATTTCCGGAGGTGCTGCCGCGTGCTGGTCTTTGGACAATCTGGCACCCCGGATTCTGAAACGGGAATTTGGCACAGGTTTTTTTGTAAAGCATTTTCTCAAAGACATGGGCATTGCTTTGGAAGAGGCCGCAGCGATGAATCTCTGTCTTCCGGGGCTGGCACTTGCCGCTCAACTGTATCAGTCCGTAAAGGCATTGGGCGGGGAAGAGATGGGAACCCAGTCTCTGATTCTTGCTTTGGAGCAGATGAGCAATATCCGCCAATCTCCTTGATTTAATAGCAAAATTTTGTGTGTTTGTAACCTGCGGCAGACCGGGCAGGCAGTTTCCGGAATATATTCTGCAAGATTTGACAACTTTTGAAAAGTTGTCAAATCCTGGCGGAATCTGACTTTTAATTCACATTAACAGCACTGTTCCAAAGCCTTTACTGCGGGAAGTGTTTTGCCCTCCAGCAGAGCCAGAAACGCGCCCCCGCCTGTGGAAATATAGGAAATTCTGTCTTTTTCCCCTGCCATATGAACTGCCGCGTCTGTATCGCCGCCGCCCACTATCGTCAGAGCGTGGGAATTGGCAAGACAGTCCACCATTGCCAAAGTTCCCCGGCTGAATGCGTCTGTCTCAAATGCACCCACCGGGCCGTTCCAGACAATGGTTTTGGCATCCTGCAGCACTTCCCGGTACAACTGCACTGTGGCCGGGCCAATATCCAGAGCCATCCAGTCCTGGGGTATCAGATTAGGCGGAACAATTTTCACCACAGCATCCGGGGCAAATCTGTCTGCGGCCACCACATCCACAGGCAGATAAAAGCGGATTCCTTTTTCACGGGCTTTTTCCATGACTGCACCGGCCTCGGCAGTCAGATCCTCCTCCAGCTTGGATTTGCCCATGTCACAGCCTTTGAATTTCAGAAAAGTATTTGCCATCGCGCCGCCGATGAGAATTCTGTCAACGTGTTCCAGCATATTCTCCAATGCCTTGAGTTTGCCTGACACTTTCGCACCGCCCACAATTGCTGCCAGGGGACGTTTCGGATCAGACATGGCCTTGCGGAAATAATCCAGTTCTTTTTTCAGCAGAATCCCGGCCACCGATACGGGCGCAAATTTCACAATGGCTCCGACCGAGGCATTGACGCGGTGACAGACTGCAAAGGCATCATTGACATAAACATCGCACAGATCGGCCAGTTCTTTGGCAAACCCGTCCTCATTCTTTTCCTCCTCACTGTGATAACGCAGGTTTTCCAGCATCAGCACTTCACCGGAACCGAGTTTGTCCACAAGACTGTGGACTTCCGGGCCAATGCAGTCAGGAGCGGTTTTTACCTCTTTTCCGAGCAGTTCTCCCAGACGGATGGCTGCGGGCAACATGCTGAATTCAGGAACCGCTTTTCCTTTGGGTCGGCCCATGTGCGAGGCCACAATCACCGTTGCCCCCTGATCCAGGGCATAACGGATTGTGGGCAGAGCTTCCCGGATACGTGCGTCATCCGTGATATTCCGGGATTCGTCCAGGGGCACATTGAAATCCACACGGATAAACACCCGTTTCTCTTTTATGTCAACATCATAAACACTTTTCATGCATCATCCCCTTTCTTCATGTTCCGGTGAAGTGTTTTCTTTTTTGACCAGCGTTCCAGAAATCCCATCATGCCGGATTCATAGGCTCTGTCAACCTTTTCCTCCTGAACCTTCACGCCTCCGGAGCCGTGCAGGGCTGTCCGCATACAGTCTGTCTTGCAGAAACATACCATGCAGGACTCGGGTGAATGCCGCAGACCATCCTGGCCCATGGGAAAAACCGTATCCATTTTTCCGAAACAGTAAGGCCGTCCCTCACTTTCATATATCATAGAGCGAATATCTCCTTATATGAAATCTGAAAAAAAATTTGAGCAATGATACCGGCGTTTCTGCCGCGAAGACACAAAATTTCGCAAAGATTCAGTGCACAATTGTTTTTCAGATTTCATATTATTTGTGGGACTTTGCCTGTGCCAAACTTTCTGTTTGGCACTCCTGCGCATCTGAAAAATGCCATTGATACCAATTCTCCATTGATTTAATACAGTATTGTCAGTTTTTTCCGCTGCTGCGCGTGTGCAGAAAACCGCTCCGCTTAATTTCTGCACTCCGCCGGATTTGTGTGCAGAAAACCGCTCCGCTCAATTTCTGCACTCCTCCGGATTTGTGTGCAGAAAACCGCTCCGCTCAATTTCTGCACTCCTCCGGATCAGTCCGGATAGTATCAAATCAATAGCGAATCGGTATGAGATCCCCGCATACAGTATCCATCCCGCCATCCCCAGTCCCCAGTCCCCAGTCCCCAGTCCCCAATCCTCAATCCTTTTTGTCAAATTCCCTGTTCATATCAGCAATGTATCCCCGATCCGCAAAACTGAAATAATTGTTGTCCCCAATGACCAGATGCTCATGCACGGTAATGCCCATGACACGGCAGGCAAAGACCAGTTGCCGGGTTATGGACACATCCTCGGCTGAGGGACTGGGATCTCCGGACGGATGGTTATGCGCAAAAATCAGGGCTGCCGCGTTATGCTCCAAAGCAGCCTGCACCACTTCCCTGGGATATACGGAACTGGCAGTAAGGGTTCCCTCAAAAAGCGTTTTTGCGGAAATAACCCTGTTGCGCGCGTCCAGAAAAAGCACCTTGAAGCATTCCCGCCTTTTGTCCTTCATATTGTAATACAGGTAGTCGAAGAGATCCTTTGCATTGCTGATGGCATCTTTTTTCACCAGTTTCTTTTGCAGATAGCGATCCGCCACTGCCCTGATAAGCCGTATGCCAAAAATATTTTTCGGCCCGACACCTTTGATTTCGCAAAGTTCTCTGGGACTGGCCTCAAACACAGCCTGAAGGGTTTTGAAACGCCTAAGAAGTTCTTTTGCCTCGTCTTTGCAGTCTTTTCTGGGAGTTCCCAGCGTCAGAAGCAGTTCAATGACTTCGTAATCCTGAAATCCCTCCAGTCCTGATGTCATAAACCGTTCCCGCAGCCGTTCCCTATGCCCTGCGCCTTTATGTTCCATTTCCCCGGTCATAATGATTTGCTTGTAAGTGTCTGCTCCTGAATTTTGTCATAAGGGTCTGTATCAAAACAAATTGTTGCAAACCCTAAGGGTTTTGAAAACCCTTAGGGTTTATGAATTCACAATTTCAAACTTGACAGAGTACTAAGTACCAAAATCAAATATGGATTCCTTCCAAAGCAGAACCGCTGTACCAGAACAGTCCATGTCACAGCGGTTACGTACATACATGAAATGAACCCGCGCTTACATTTTCTGTACAGAAAATACTGTCAGAGTATTGAACAATACCTGTCTGAAAAACTCCGCTCAGTGCAAAAATTACAAAAATTGGAGTTTTCCATACAAAATTTTGCTGTTTCCGCGATTCTGTTTCTGACTGACAGGATTTGGAAACCGGACAGAAAATTTCCCCAACGCCCACAGAAAAAAGGGCTCTGCGGACAATGCAAAACATCCAGCCGAAAACGGCTGTTTATTTCAGACTGATATTCATCCATGTCCTGCAGATGTGGCTGTAGACTTCAGGAAGATATACCATTCCAACCACTTTGGAATTTTCGAGAACCGGAAGTCTGCGGCATTTTTCTTTCACCATCCTGTCAATCACTTCCATCAGATCTGTATCAGCGGAAATATAGCGGACAGGGGAATTCATGACCTGTTCAACCCGTAAACCCCGGAACCGTTTCACATAAGACAGAATTTCCTCTTCTCCGAAATTGAGATTTTCCCCCATATAATTCAGGAAGGGGGGTCTTATATGATACAGAACATCAAACATGGAAACCACGCCCACCAGATGGCCGTATTCATCTGTAACCAAAGTGGATATGGTTTTGTAACCGGTTGACCTGGTTTTTCCTTCGAGAATTATCCGCACTGCCTTCTCAATAGGCTGATTTTGCTCTATAACATTGAAATCCTTCGACATCACATCTTTTGCAGTGTATCTCATCCATTGCTCCTTGTGTACTGGTTTGTTTATATTTTTGAGCGTGCAGTATGCCGCTTCCAAAGTTTTCCTTTATTCTTTCCCTGCTCCGTGAACAGGGTTCCCGCTAAACAGTGTCTTTTTGCTGACCGGCATTGCATAAGTAGGCAAACAAAAATTTTCATGTATTCAGAAAACCGGATTTTTCCAAAAAATCCGGTTTTTCTGAAAATTTTATGCCCGAAAATTTATGGAACCTTACTGAATATGCGTTTATGCCCGATTTTCATCCAGTTTTTTCAAACCGCTCATAGTATCCGATCAACTGTCCACCGGCATCGCGTACCCCTACGATGGTTATTTTTTCCTGATCACTGTTTATTTTAAGAAAAAGTTCATCCTCTCCGGCCAGAAGCCTGGCATGAAGCTGCCTGATTTGCTCCTGTGATGCAGGGCTGTGGCATTCAAACAGGGATTTGCCAGCAAGATCCGGATAACCGCGTTTTCCGTAACGGATTCCGGCTGCCCTGTTTGCATACCGGATAATATGATCATTGCCGGTAAACACGATGGCAGTGCTTATACTGTTGAGAATCGCCTCATATATCTCTGAATCCATGTCTTTCTCCTTACAAAGCAGAAAATTGTCGGAACCGGGCAATTATGACCTCCTGTGCAAATATGACCTTTTTTTATACATCTTTCAATGCCAGTCTTTTAATATATAAGCGTTACGCAGTTGAATTTTAACATATTGATTTTTATGGATGCGAATGTTGCACCGCACAGATCGTTTCATGTAAAATCAAATACTTGAAAAGCAAATGCGTAACTCCTGAAATATTTTTCTGTCTTCCGGAACAGACTTTCTTATCGTATCTTTTTTTTTGGAAACTGTAAATAATTTGTTTGAACCGGATGTCAGAGGATTTACACAGTTAATTTTCAGCATACTGGTTTTTATATATGCATATGCAGATCTGTACAAATAAATTTATGTAAAATCAAGCAATTGAAAAGCAACTGCGTACTCCTGTTTTATATATTTTTCCGGAAAACGGAAAAATAATCCTTCATCCCCCACAATATGGCACGCAAATTGCATATAAAAATAGCAAAAGCATTTACAATTTCGCACCGTTCACAAATCCTCTGTTCAGAGGCAGGACGGGGAACCAGGGCGGCGAGGATCACTTTTTTGCGTTACAGGAGGAAATTATGAATCATATACCTTTGAATCTTGAAGATACCAGCATGGAAATTTTTGCCAGAATTGCCCGGCAGGAAGCGCATAAATATGACTGTTCAATGGATATTGACTATACCGGAACAAACAGGAACATCCGTATGCGCGGAGACTGTGCATGTACACCGCAGATTCTGGAGAACCTTAAAAATATTTTTATAAAATAGGTTAAGACCAGGAGGCTTTCTGTTATGCCACTGCATACAAACCGGGAAGAATAAGGGCTGCGGATCAGATCCGCAGCCCTTAACTTTTTTTATAGTCTCCGAATTTGCATTTTTTCAGACCTCTGCCTGCCGGATTTGCAGATTTTGTGTATCCATGCGCCCCAGTCCCCGTTCATGGGCAAGCCGGATGTGCTTTACCTGCCGGGGTTCAAAGCGTTTGCCGTACCATTCAAACATGCTCACGGCCTGGGCATCTGCCGCGACCATATCCGCAGAAGCAATCACTGTCCGCATATTCAGGACTTTGCCAGGCCCGCCCGGCCCGCCGGTGGAAAGAACACGGGATGCATCCACCACCACCAGATGAGGTTTGATCAGACCGGACAGATCCGCAATGGATTCATGCAGATCATAGCGGCTGTGCATAATGCCCCGATCCCAGATCAGCCCCATCATTCCTTTCATGGACAGACTCACCCCCGCGCCACTGTGGGATTTGGCCGCAGGCGCGGCAATCAGCACATCTGCTTCCAGCACATCCTGCATCACATCGGTTTCCTTCATCTGCATTCCGCCCGGAATCCGGGCAGGTTTGTAGAAACCGCTGTCTGTAATGGCATGAACCATGTTTTCATTAAACACTTCGCAGGCTTTTTTGATCCCCTGTATGCAAATTTCCCCCCGCCGGAGCGGATGATCCAGCACCCGGATTCTGGCAGCTTTGGCTTCTTTGCACATGGCAACCAGCTCCCGCACCACTTCCGGATGGGTATTGCTGGCCTCTTCGGTTTCACTGGAAAAACTCATATTGGGTTTGATAAGCACTTTGCTGCCGGGTTTGACAAATCTGCCCATGCCGCCGATGAGTTCCACTGCTTTGCGCGCGGCCGGGCCAGGATCACCTTTGGCAATGCCAATATCCGGGAGATCTGCACTGTGCAGGGATTTGGGAAAAGAAAATCCCGCAGCCGCGCCTCCTGCGATAAGCAGTGCACCTTTGATCTGCTGCTGCAGAAACTGACGGCGATTCATGTTTTGGGAAAGAAAAAGAGAGTTGAAAAACTGTTTTGCATTCATTCCTGCCCCCTTTGTCCAAATATTACGGATGAATAAATGTCAGGGCTGGGGATTAAAGGAACAGATACGTTCCTGATCCCAAGCCACAATTTTAAGAAGATAATGCCGAAGATGGAGGATTCAAAGGAAAAGAGAATCGAAAAATGCGGACAGTTAAGTACCAAGTCGTATATTTTGAGAAATAAACTTTTCAAAAAAACCGGTTTCTGCAATATACAGAAACTTTCGGAAAGTTACCTGCACGAGTCAGGACAGAAAATGCAGGCGTTCTGAAAGATTCTGATAATCCTCCTGTGAAATCTGATCCCACGGAGCTGAGGGATAAAACTGAAGTGCGGAACTTACCTCCGGAGAAAAGACCTTTCCCGCATGAAGCACCGGTTCTTTCAGGCGGTATTTGAATTTTCCGCCCAAATCAAGGATCATATCCGGATTTTCATGATCCTCGTGCATTTCCACCATCAAAAAGGGCCGGATCATGCCGCTGCCTTTGATCTGCCGCAGCCCCTGCTGATCCTTCCATACCTCGATAAATGCTTTTTCCACAGCAATGGCCTTATGATCCGGAGAGACCAGAAATGCCCGGACAACAATGTATTCTCCTTCTTCAAACGGAACCCACTGATTCATATATAAAACTCTCCTGTCTGCCCGTATCTTTTTTTTGGAATGGGTAAAAACCGGACTTAATCGTTACAAAAGCCCTGTGGTTTGTCAACAGATATTTTTAAGGCTGAAATAAATAGGCAAACAAAAATTTTCGTGTATTCAAAAAAACCGGATTTTTTCCGGAAAAATCCGGTTTTTCTGAAAATTTTATGCCCGAAAATTTATGGAACCTTACTTATGCCGGGTATTTTTTCCCAGGGCTATATCAATTTATCCCTTCGGGATTTATCAAACATTTTCAGGACATATTTCAAACTTAATAAGCCGTTCTGCCACAGATCACATATCCCGTATTTCATCCTTCTGCATTGAGACCAGAACAGATTTCAACTTTTCACTGACGGAAAGTTTTTCTTCATTCGGCATGGATTCAAACACCGGGGACTGTGCGATCATGGATTCCATAAAATGTATGGTGTCAGAATCCAAATCCTTACGATTCATCAAGATAGCATATGCTTCCGGAATGCTGAAAGGTTCCCTGTTTTCTATGTAGGTCAGCAGATTGGCAATGACCTGTGCATTTTTTTCATAAGCAATGGAATTATAAAAAAAACCGTTGAATTCCTCCCGCTGTGCATCCTCCATTTCTGTAAGATCGGCAGAGATGATGATGGCACTTTGCACATCCGGATGCATTTCATTTGCATATAATTCATACAGTTCATCTGCCTTTCCGCTCCAGTTGATCGCGTGAATCGCGGCAGCCCGGATTTCCGGTTCCAGTGATTTATCAACATACTGTTTCAGCATTTCATCCGCCATATCCGAACCGAAATTGGCAAAAAATTCAATGGAATGCAAAACTTTATCTGCATCATCACTTTCCAATCCGGTGATGAATTTTTCCAGAATGTCCTGATCCACAAATCTGCAATACGGATTCAGATTGTCCCTGTTTTTCTCAGGCAAAGATTTTGGTGATTCTTTTTCAGGCCGGGGACTGTGAGAATCATGAGGGGCAGATATTGCCGCAGATTCTTTTCCAATATTGTCAGCAGGTTTTTCGACCGGAACAGGGACGGTCGGGCCGGGAGATGAAGCAGGCATCGGAGCAACCGTATTGATCGCCGTTCTTCCCATACTGCCCCACATGTATCCGGACATGACACAGACCGCCATAACCATTATGGATATGCCACTGATCATTATTATCTGTTTTGCATTTTTCATGTTGATTTCTCCTTTTGGTTTGCGACTGCCTCGCGCAAAGCGGCAGAGGCAGCCGCTGAGGTTAATGGTTATTTCTTGGCAATGTATCCGCCGTTAAACCAGTATTTGGGGTATGTCTTGCTTCTTTCGCAGGTACTGCACCAATTCATCTCCTTAACTTTAACGTAATTCCCTGAAACAGAAGTCACCCATGCAACGTGTCCGTAACCATCCACATAGGTATTGACTCCTATCCGGTCTTTTTTGGGTGTGCTGCTGACAGGATATTTGCTGCCCTTTGCACCGGAGGCCCATTTACCGGCGTCCCCCCATTTGGGAAGGCTCTTGTTCCATTCCTTTTTTGCCTTATACCAGGCATACCAGGTACAATTTCCGGTATTCGCTTTTCCGCAGGAACAGGGGTAAGGGTTGCTACTGGACGATTTCCCGCAGCAGGAAGAAACTGCGTGCGCATTCGGCGGGACAGCAATCATCACTGCAAAAATGACTGCCATCAGCCAGTGGATACAATGTGTTGTTCTGGTATTCATGTCTTTTCTCCTGATTCTGTTAAATTAATCGTTAAAAAATGGAGTTGATGGCCTGCCCGGAAATCCGGAATACAAAACCGGGATTTTCAGGCAGGGTTTGAGTTACTGTGAATCAATTCAATGCGGTGCAGGGTTTACCTGCGGCTGTATTCTCTCATCGCATTGGCCACCGATTCCGACTCCGTTTTACCGGAAGATTTGACAGAACCTTGTGATCCGGAAACCTTTGTTTCATATCTTTCCGGGCAAACTGCCGCTACAATAGGGCCCAAACCGAGAAGACACTCAATCAGCCCAGGTCCGCCAACTTTGCTGGTCTCTACGCTTACATTGTCTTTTGCCATGACTTCATTCCTTTCTGTAAAAAAGATGTTTTTGAAAATTCCGATACGATAAACGCCGAATTCTGCTTAAATCTGTTTCCGGGCATCACCTCCTTTGTCCGTCATTGTCATTCCGGTATAAGCCGGAATCCAGTGTTTTCAGTCTGTTCCGGATACCGGCTTTCGCAGGAATGACAAGATTGTGTAACATATCAGATTTCAATAAAATCTCCATCATACATACATTCATAGTCAATGTCTTCATCCGCGTCTGGAATGAAATAACATCTTGAATTGGCGTGGAATTTTACAGATCGCAAAATGCTTTGCTGAACTGTCTCTTTATTCCTTTTCCCCTCTTCCAGAAGAAAATTGTACAAATCTTCAGGAATGGAGAGGGAAATCCGTTTCATTTTTGTAGCTGTCAGTTTCGGCAGCAGGGCAGTCAGCAGCATGGCAATTTCTCCTTATTTCTGGGTTGATTTCATAAAAATTTGATAAGCCGCAGATTTTTTTTATGATGTTTCACCTCCTTTTTCTTCTGTCTGAAGAATTTCTGCCAAAATTTCCGGCACAACATGCAAAATCAGCTTGTATCTTTCAATCCTGTTGTGTATAAATCGTGACTGCGGTGCATGGCATGAGGGACATGGCCTATTGCCAATTCTTGTTTCCTGATCGCACATGGGACAGATGCCGGTAACTTCCAAAATTGTATGGGCTATGTCTCTTAATTCTGCCTTATTTCCCAACTTTTTGTGGATCAGGTTCATGGCAACTTTTCCTGTAGCGATATGAATCAAATCTTTTAACAGTTGTAACGAACTGTGATGGAGCAGCATGATAATCAATCTCCCACCTCAAACTTGAGAAGAATATTAGCATAAAGTTCTTTAAATTCAAGAAGATATAAATATGATAAAAATATGTGTAAAAATAACTTGAACAATATCAGTTGATTATATAACTAAAAAAGAGTTAATTCAGGAGTTAAATATAGCAATATTTCAAGCCAGTTGGGATTTTGAGAACTGTATGGGAAAGGAAAATACGATGAATGAGAAAAAGAGGAAAAGAGGTCGTCCCGAAAGCAAAAGATGGCAAATCGCTTTCAAACGGCTGGGATTTGCTGCAAATATATATGGTAGATCCTTAACAGGCTTAAAAGATTGGGATGAATGGGGTGAAAAAGTATTCGGTATTAGAGAAGGACATACAGATGCAGGAACGATAGCTGATTGGGAAAAAAAAGGAATACCGGATCAGCGCATACAAGGTATTGCTGAGGTATTTCATGTAAGCAGCTATCACTTCACTGCGTCCGAATCGGACTTGCCGTCTTCTAATTTTAAATCAATCATTGAAGAACGCAAAAAAAATCCTGAAGCCGATATTTCAATTTTTGAAAATCGTCTTCATCATCAAAAGTATACACCCGTCTTCTTCGACCCAACCCAGGAATCCAAAATTGATGAATTAAGCAAGATTTATTTGGAAAGAGAGGAAGTTGCTGCGCAGATTGAGCAGTATTTGAAAAACGGGGAAAAGTGCATTTATGTTTTTGGAGAACCGGGAATCGGGAAAAGTGCGCTTTCCGCATATCTTATCCGGAAAATCCGAAAAGAGGAAAGCAGGGACGTTATTTTTCATTTTATCGGTTACAGCAGGAAAAACTGGAAAGACATTGTTTTTGCTCTGCTTGAGCAGATACAGATGAAATTTGGCAGTAAATTGGATTATCCCATACATCTGCCGGATAAAACGGCTGAGTTGAATGATGACAGAGTCAGGGAGCTTTACCGTCAGGGGCTTTTCAGTGTCAGCAAAGTACTGGAGAATGAAAAAAGCAGACAGAAAAGACTGGTCATCATAATTGATGCTCTGGATGAACTGGAAAAACAGAGCGAAAAAACGGAAAAAAATACCTGTTTTCAGATTGTTCCATGCAATATTGAATGGAATAGCATTTCATTTTTTGTTACTTCCCGTTCCGGTGACACCCGCAGCGATTTCCTGAATTATATGGGATGCAAACTGCCTGTTGTAATTGAACTGAAACGCATGGACAAAGCCGAGCTGGAGGAACTTGCAAAGCTGTATAAGGTTTCTTTGAATAAACAGCAGAAAAACAGACTTCTGAATATTTCAGGCAAAACAGTGTTCAAACTCACAGATCAGGTTATTGCGGAACTGAAAAAGAACAGGGTTCCCAAAGAGATTATCAGCCTTTTGCAGAGTCTGAAAAATAAGGAATACAAAACAGAAGAGGATTTTCTGTCCGCATTGAAGGAAAAACTGGGGGAAAAAGCTGCGGAAAGCCATAAACCGCTGATTCTGAAATTTGCCAAACAGGAGCAATCCGAAGGCAATTTTCTTTATGTTACAGAGATATTGAAAAGATTGCAGGAAGATAAGGACTATGATTTATCCGAACTGCCGTCAACGATAATCGGTTTTTTCAGAAAAGAACTCACGGAAAAATTCAGGATCAAAGACAATGATCTGTTGAAACAGATTCTTGCCATTGTCAAAGTGTTCAAAATCCATCCTTCGGATCAGCATTTCATACAAATCATCGGCAGGGAAAAGAAAAAGGAGATTGAAAGTTGCCTTGATCAGATTTCCTGCTATCTGACCCTAATGCCATTATCAGCACAAAGAGAAAAATCAGTTTACCCTGTTTTTTCTAAACAATAGTCCGGTAATTTTCTGAAAAATACTTCACAAACATAATAATTTCAT
>CAZHPS010000001.1:0-59939 GCA_964534335.1 uncultured Desulfobacterales bacterium | reverse complement strand
ATCTGAATCTGACTGAACGTTTTTGGAAATATGCCAAAGAGCATCTGGCAAAAAACAAATATTATTTGGAAATATGCCAAAGAGCATCTGGCAAAAAACAAATATTATAAGGAATACAAAGTATTCCGTCCAAAAATTTTTCAGTTTCTGAATAATACCGGAGATCATATTGATAAATTAAAAAAACTGATGGTTGAAAAATTTCAAATAATATTTGGGTAGATGGATTCTCATACTGATTTTTTTAATATATAAATCAATATGTTATTTGTAATCAGTATAAGCAGTATCATGGATGTATCGTATAACTGTTTGTATTTATGATGTATAGACAAAAATCAGCATTTTTTAAAAACATAATAATATAAGATATACTGATCCAATTTTGGTTTTCTTTGGCACGGAAATTGCCTATGCGCCCAAACAGTTTTTTTCAGCCCGTCTGCGGGGTTTTTCAGGCCAAAAACGGATGTTTTTTCACTTTCAGCACGTCAGGCAAAAATCATGCCAAAGAAAACCAAAATTGGATCAGTATAGTTAAATTTTAATCAGTTCGTGCAGACCACTACCAATATTTGAATGAATATGTCTACGCAAGAATCGTGCCAAAAAAAACAAAATTGGATCAGTATAATGATGTTCGCAAAAAAGAGGAAAAAGAAATTGATTTCAGTATGAATCCGCAGGCATTTATCGGTGGAAAAAATATATGGCCTGCAACCCTGTTTTCACAGACCATAATCGTTTTTTACGGTTCATTGCTGACGGTCATGATTGCTGTTTTGATTTTTCTGCTGAAGTAAATGATGTTACGCAACATTCTCATACTGTCGAAAAATGGTATGTGCAATATTTTGAAATCAATGAATTTCAGTTTAATCGGGAATCACGGTGAAAAGGGTCAGTTTTCTGATTTTTAAAAGACTTGCATAACATCACTTACGATTTTACAGGAGTGTGACCTATGGATATTCTCACAGAGCAGTTGCATCGTTCCCCGAAACTTAGTCTGTATTACCGTGACATTCGGACAACCCTGCATGAGGAGCGGAAAAAACGCAAAAAATTTTATGCGGATGTCCGGGAAGATCAGAAAGCCGAATTCATCAACGGGGAGGTTATTGTGCATTCACCGGTAAGAATCGAACACGAATTTGCATCTTCATCGCTGATGAGACTTATGAGCATTTATGTCATGGTTCATCAGCTTGGCTATGTGGGACATGAAAAGATGATGATTTCCCTGACCAGAAATGACTATGAACCGGATGTCTGTTTCTGGAGCAGGGCAAAATCCAAAAAATTCAAACCCAAACAGACACAGTTCCCGGCTCCGGATTTTATCGCGGAAGTGCTGTCTCCGGCAACAGAGTACAATGACCGGACAGTGAAGTTTGAGGATTATGCGGCCCACGGCGTGAAAGAATACTGGATCATTGATCCGGCATCCCATGTGGTCGAGCAGTATTTTCCTGAGAAAGATCGGTATATTCTTCATGTGAAAGCAGATTCGGGAGTTCTGAAAAGCAAAGCAGTGAAAGGTTTTGCTGTTCCGGCTGCGGCCCTGTTTGATGAAACGGAGAATCTTGCGGCATTGAAGGGAATATTGAAAAGTTGAAAAAGAGCGGAAACCGCGATGTTTCGGATGAAAAAAAATTTATAAAGGCAATCAGCATCTTTGACAGGATTGGGTATGAAAAAGATTTGAAGACCGAAAGAACTTATGATAAGGAAGAACCGAAAAATCATTCCATCTTTCGCTGAAATGACAGAAATTCCAATTTTCAGTTCACCAGAATTTGACCAATATAAGCAAGGAAAACAATGACACATCCGCATAAACATACATCGGAGCATAAAGCTCATCCTCATGGTCACGGAGATCAGAAAGGCGCGGAGATTCGCCTGGTGGCATGGGAAATCACACGCAACTGCAATCTTTCCTGCATTCACTGCCGGGCCTCGGCAACTATGGGGCCGTATACCGGAGAATTGGAAACCTCAGCCTGTTTCCGGCTTGTGGATCAGATTGCGGAAACCGGCAGCCCCATTGTCATACTGACCGGAGGAGAACCTCTGCTCCGATCCGATATTTTTGACATTGCCAGTTATGGCACGGAAAAAGGGCTGCGCATGGTCATGGCTCCCAACGGAACCCTGATTACCGAAGAATCCGCGCGGAAAATGGCAGAATCCGGCATCCGGCGCATCAGTATCAGTCTGGACGGAGCGAGCAAAGAGAAACATGATCGTTTCCGGGGAGTTGACGGCGCGTTTGAAGGTGCGCAGCGGGGCATACGGATTGCAAAAGCGGCAGGTATTGAATTTCAGATTAATACCACCATCACCAAAAACAATCTCGACGAAATGCCCAAAATTCAGGATTTGGCTGTGGAACTGGGCGCGGTGGCCCACCACATTTTTCTGCTGGTTCCCACAGGCCGGGGCAAATACATTGCGGATCAGGCCATAGATGCTGTTCAATATGAGGAAGCCCTGAACTGGTTTTATGATCAGCGGGAAAAAACCTGTCTCCAACTCAAAGCCACCTGCGCGCCCCATTATTACCGCATTCTCCGGCAGAGGGCAAAGGAAGAGGGAAAAACAGTCACATTCCAGACGCATGGACTGGATGCAGTCACACGCGGATGCCTGGGCGGAACCGGATTCTGTTTTATTTCCCATACCGGCATTGTTCAGCCCTGCGGATTTCTGGAACTTAACTGCGGTGATGTCACAAAGGATTCTTTCAAAAACATCTGGGATAAATCAGAAATTTTCCTGAAACTGCGCGATTATGACAATCTCAAAGGCAAATGCGGAGCCTGTGAATACAAACGGGTATGCGGAGGATGTCGGGCCAGGGCCTATGAAGCCACAGGCGATTACATGGCAGAAGAGCCCCTTTGCACCTGGCAGCCTGTGAAATGCAGAGGATAGATTTTTTTATTGAAATAGACCTTTTTCCAAAGTCAATTTTTATCCAATAAAATCAATGGAGCAATTCCCACTTTTGCAAGAGGTCTAATGAAGTTTGCTGTCAGTTTTGAGCCGGTGCGTTTTTTAAACGCAAAATAAGAAAACAGGCCGAAGTTTCCGCTTAAAAGACTTCCGAAAATTCGGAAGTCTGTCAATTTTGAAACTTTAAACAGATACAGAATACAGAACAGGGAAAAACAAAATGAAAGTCAGATCGCTGATGATATCGGATCCCATCACCATCCGTGAAAATACATCTGTGGAAGAGGCCATTAAAATGATGAAATCCAGCCGTATCCGCCATCTTCCCGTTGTATCTGCGGACAATACCCTGCGGGGTTTTCTTACACTGGCTGATCTGAAAGAGGGCCTGCTGCCCTCTATGGTCAGCGATGTTTCCCTCAAAGATCTGATCATCCGTGATCCCGTCACTGTGGCACCGGATGATGATATTGAAAAAGCAGCCCGCCGGATTTACCGTCACAAAATCAGCGGTCTGCCTGTGGTGGAAGGAAACAGGCTCGTGGGAATTCTCACCGAAACAGACATACTGAGAACCTTTATTGACATGATGGGAATTCTGACTTCCAGTTCCCGGCTGGAAGTCGTAATCCGTGATGACCATGAAGCATTCAAAAAAGCAGTGCAGATTATCCAGACCTGCGGAGGTGATATTATCAACGTAAGCATGACCGCACAGGAAAGCAGCAGCCGTATCTATTATTTCCGGCTGTTTCCCTGCAATACGCAAAACATTCGTGATGCACTGGAGGCAGAAGGCTTTTCAGTGCCAAGTGCAGATGATTGAACAGGCCGGAAAGCATCTGTTTTCTGATGCGTAACCCCCCAAAGTTTCCGAAACTGCTCTGCTGAATGCGGTACTACATGACCACGTTGAATTTTATATATTCCCCTCTTGAGAGGGGCAGGGGTGTGTCCGGAATTGCACACCCAAAACACACCCCATGCCCCTCTCAAGAGGGGAATTGATACCATAAAATCTAAATTGGTCATGTAGTACTCTGTCAACCTTGAATCTGTGCCTTGCAAAAACCGGATTTTTCCAAAAAATCCGGTTTTTTGTACACTTCAGATCATAAAATCAAAGTTGACAACGCAGTAGTCTGTAACACTAATCTGCGCCAAGATGCAGGATGGTTCCGTTTTCTCCCACAGCAAAAATATCTGCGGCATTTCCTTCCCCGGACGGCCCCCACAGGGCAGACAGAGAAGTGTCTGTAAAATTTTCGTATTCAGTCCAGATGTTTCCGTCATAATGAAGAAGTATGCCGTCACTGCCTGCTGCAAAGACGCTGTTTTCTGACTGGCCCCATACGGATTCCAGAAAAAGAATGAAACGGCCTGTATCTTTTTCCATTTCCTGCCATGCAGTTCCGTCATAATGCAGAATCACGCCTTTTGATCCCACAGCAAACACATCAGTGCCGCTGTTTCCCCATATCCCGTACAGATGATTTGCCGTAGGGCATTCCATTTTCCGCCAGTTCTGTCCGTCATAATGAAGAATCAGCCCCTCTGTTCCCACAGCATAGACATTCCCTGCATTTTCTCCCCATATATCCCGAATATCCGGATTTTCAATGCTGATTTGCATTTTATTCCAACTGTTTCCGTCATAACGCAGAATGATTCCCGCGCCTGCTGCAAAAATGCGGCTTTCTGCTCCGGCCGGTCCCCAGATGGCATACAGATGCAGATCTGTCGGACTTTCCGCAGCCTGCCATTTGCTTCCGTCATAATGAAAAATGATGCCCTTATGTCCCACAGCAAAAACATTTTTTCCGGTGCTGCCCCATAGGTCTTCCAGAAAAACCGGGTTTACTGTATCCAAACTCCTATCGCTCCATGTGCTGCCATCATAATGCAGTATTGTTCCTCCCCATCCCACAGCAAAAACATCGGCTGTGCTGCTGCCCCAGACACCCCGGAGATGATCTTCCCCGCTTTGCGCTTCCCTGCTCCAGGACATGGCATCAGTAAGCATGATTTCAGCAGTGGCAGGAGTGCCGAGAACTGCTCCACCACCCGGATCAGACAGGGAAAGGGTCATTTTTTCTCCGCGTTCACTGACACGGGAAATGCTTATCTGTTTTTCCTTTTCCCCGTTTTCAAACACCAAAGTTCCATCCTCTGCAATGCCGGATGCGGTATCTTCAAGAGTGTAACATACGCTGATCTGACCGGCAGAACTGTAATACCTGTTTACCGGAATCCGGATGATTTCACCCTGTTTCCACATGCTGAATCTGTCAGACGGGAAACGGATTTCACCAGGATCATTATCTTTTACAGTAATAGCAGCCCCGGCACTGTCCCATCCCGGAGCCGAAGCTGCAATGTTCACCGTGCGATCTCCGTTGATCTCCGGATCATCTTTTACGGTGAAAGTGAAATCCGCAGAAGACTGCCTGGCCGGAATGGTCACTGTCTCAGGCACGATAATGTCTGTATTTCTGTCTGAAAACAGATCTACTGTCAGATCCCACAGCAGTGTTCCCTGCACTGACACGGTTCCGCCAAGAGGTGTCTGCGCGTCATTTTCCGATACCGAATCCGGAACTTCAAGCATGATTTGGGCTTTTTCATTGTCAGTGATTTCCATGTCCGCGCTGCCCGCTGTCCAGCCTTCCACTGATGCGGTGATGCGGACAATCCGGGGGCCGTCAAAAACCTTGTCATCAATGACAGTCATATCAAAATCCGCGACACTCTGCCCGGCCTGAACAATGACCGTATCCGGAATATGGATTTCTGCGGGACAGTCATTTATCAGGGAAATGCGGACAGGTTTCTGTGCAGTCAGATCTTCTCCGTCTTCTGTCTGCAGAAACACAGCCCCCTGTGCGGACAAAAGGCCATCTCCCTCTTCTGCCTGTTCCGGAACCTGAATTTTCAGAACAGCAGTTTCATTGTCCTTTACGTGAATAAAAGCTGTTCCCAGACTGTAACCCTCCGCAGCAGTGGTGAAAGCAACCCGCTGTGTGCCGTCAGCAATGGCATCATCGTGAATCGTGAGATCAAAAAATGCCTCGTTCTGACCTGCTGGAATAACAACTGTATCCGGAACTGAAACTTCAGAAAAATCATGAGAAGTGAGCCGGACAGCAAGATCTGCTTCCAAAGGCACTGAAACCGACACCCGTCCCTGTGCAGAAAGAATTCCCTTTCCCTCATTCACCTGTTCCGGAACATGAATGGCAACAGCCGTATAACGCACAAGGGTATTGTAATCACCTGCACCAAACATATCAAATGCGGAAAGTCCCCAGACCGCATTCACTGACCTTGCAGGTGCTGGCATATTTGTCCATTCGCTGCCATCATAGTGCCGGATCTCACCGTACCCGGACACATACACATCTGCGGCAGAAGTTCCCCATATGCTCCAGAGAACGTGTTTTGTATCTGTCTCAATCACATGCCAGTTGTATCCGTCATAATGAAAAAGACCGCCGTCTGCTCCGGAAGCATATATGTCTGCTGCAGAACTGCCCCATATATCATAAAGCGTTTTTGTGGTGATCTGCTGCTTATGCCATCTGCTGCCATCAAAGTGCAGGATGATTCCCTGCCATCCGGCAGCAAAAATTTCGTATCCGCTTTCCGTATTCGCAGGAACTGCCCAGACAGCCTGCAGTTTCAGATCAGTTCCGGTTTCCATGCGCTGCCACTGCTCTCCGTCAAAGTGAAGCACTGTTCCCTTATCTCCGGCAGCAAACACATCCGGACGTCCCGAATCCTCAGGCAGTCCGAATAACTCATAAAGATTGACATAGGTTCCGCTGTCTGCCTTATGCCATTTGGTTCCGTTAAAATGCAGAATGGTTCCTTCATCCCCGACTGCCCAGATTTCCCAGGGGGAACGTCCCCATACACTGTTGAGATTGGGATAAAGTCCTTTTTCTGTTTCCTTCCATGTGCTTCCGTCATAACAGAGGATGCTTCCCGCATCCCCCACTGCAAATGCCTGTGTCCCGGTTCCGTTTTCAGAGGAAAAACACCAGATGCCATTGTATGTGATATCCGGCTCCTTATGGGTTTTCCAGCCTGTGCCGTCATAGTGCAGCACAATTGCCTCGGCACCGCTGGCAAAGATATTATCCGGGGAACTGCCCCATATTCCCCACAGCGCCAGTTCGGTTCCGCTGTTTTCCTCCTGCCACTGGTTTCCGTCATAATGCAGGACAGTCCCTTTGTTTCCGGTGATATAAACATTGTCCGGCCCGGTTCCCCAGATATTGTAAAGATATTTCCCTTCTCCTCCTTCCATTTTAGACCAGCCTGTACCGTCATAATGCAGAATGAGGTCCTGAGCCACAGCAAAGACATCATTTCCTGCATTTCCCCAGACACATCTCAGAACCGAAGTGGTACCGCTCGTCATGGAAATCCATGTCAGTCCGTCCCAGTGCAGAATCTGTCCCTTGTTTCCTGAAACAAATATGTCACTGGCCGAAGTTCCCCATATACTGTTCAGTTCAGCAAGGCCGCCGGGTCCGATCTCTTTCCACTGAACCCCATCCCAGTGCAGAATCATTCCGCCGCTGGCATCAGATTTGCCCACTGCCCATACATTGTCCGGGGCAATACCCCATACGCCATTGAGAACCTGTTCCGGATGGCTGTAAACAGTGGCCCATTTGCTGCCGTCATATCGCAAAATGACGGCTCCGTCCGTAGCTCCGCCCACCGCAAACACGGTGTTCCGGTCGTGACCCCATACATGGCGCAGAGAAATATCGGTTCCGCTGTCCATGACATTCCACTGATCCCCTTCATAATGCAGAATCATGCCATCCCATCCCACAGCAAACACATCTTTTTCCGAACTGCCCCATACTGCCCGCAGCATACTGGTTCCCAGATGTATGGGCTGCCAGATGCTGTCACTGTCTGTTATGCTGATCCGGGCTTTTGCAGACGCAAAACCCGGGGCGTCCGCTGTAAGAGAAACGCTCTGGGGATTGTCCGAAAGATAATCTGCCACCGGAGACAGTTCAAAAGCAGCGGAAATGCTGCCTGCCGGAATGGTCACAGTTTCCGGAACCATGAGTTCGGAAGTATCATCTGCTGAAAGATGAATCAGGAGATCGGTTTCAAAAGGTTCTGTAAGGGAAACTGTTCCGGAAAGCGGTTTGTCCTTTTCAGCCCCTGTATCCGGGATGCTCAGCGTCAGTCCGTAACGGTCATTATCTGCCACCTGAATCCCGGCACTGCCTGAAGTCCATCCGCTGACCGAGGCAGTTACGGTAATGGTCTGCGTATTGTCTTTTTCCGTATCATCTCCCACCAGCATATCAAAGCGGATGCTGCCATGACCTGCGGGAATGGTTACTTTTCGGGGAACAGAAAGTCTGTCCGGATGAGAGGAATGCAGGGATACGGATATTTCCTCTTCCGGTACAGGAGTGACGATCAGGGTTCCGGAACCTGCCGGCAGTTCCTCTCCTTCAAAGACCGCATCCGGAAGAATGAGATTCAGAACAGCGGATTCATTGTCATGCACGCGGATCATTTCACTTCCGAAATTGTAATTAGCAGCCGATGCCCGGATAATGACATTCCGGGTTCCGTCCGCCACAGTGTCATCAGCAGGTGTGACTGAAAATACAGCGGAAGTCTGGCCTGCGGGAACAGTGACAGACGCGGGGACAGTGATTTCCGATGGATCATCCGATGTCAGGGAAATTTGAGTATCCGCAGCCGGAGCATAAGGAAGCAGCACAGTCCCTTCTGCGAGAGAACCGCCCTCGGTCACAGATTCCGGCAGAAAAACATTTATATCCGTGTACTGAAGAACAGCACCGTCTCCATCCACGGCAAACATACGTGAAACCCGGCCCGGAGCTTTGGGGATTCCGTGCATATGGACAATGCCTGTTTTCTCTGACCTGTCTGCGGAATTCCATGTTTTTCCGTCATAATGGCGGATAAATCCGTTCTGACCAGCGATAAAAATGTCTGTCTCTCCGTCTCCCCAGACTGTCCGCAGGAATTCACCCTGTCCCATATCTGCCAGAGTCCACTGCATTCCCTCATAACAGAGAAAATTTGCCTTTTTTTCCGAAATCCTGTCGCCCACCGCAAACACAGTGACACCGTTTTCATCCGAATATCCCCATATATCCCGGATATTTTTTTCCACAGGGCTTTCCATCTGTACCCATTTGCCGTCCTTATACCGGAGAATCACTCCTTTGTTTCCCCCGGCAAACACATCTGCCCCTTTTTCAGTTTTGATTCCCCAGATTCCTTCCAGCAGAATGCCCACGCCGCTGGACATTGCTTCCCATTTGCCATTTTTCCAGTGCAGAACATTGCCTTTGTCTCCCACAGCAAATATTTCAGCCGGTTCACCGGAATCAGACGCATATCCCCATATATCATACAAATCTGACGTGATTCCGCTGTTCACTTCCTGCCATGCGGTTCCGTCATAATGCAGGATGGTTCCGGCTTCCCCCACAGTAAAAAGATCTGTTCCGGAAATTCCCCATACTGCCCAAAGCCCCTTTTCTGTTCCGCTTTCCATAGCAGCCCATTGGGAACCGTCATAATGCAGGATGGCTCCGGCTTCTCCCACTGCAAAAACATCCTTTTCGGAAAAAGCATGTACCGCATACATTTTCCGGGTCAGATCAGATTCAGGCTGATGCCAGATTTCCTGCCATTCCTGACCATTATAGGCATAAATGATACCGCCTTTCTGTGAATTTCCGCCTGCGGCAGGCACAAGTCCTTTTCCGTCTCCCCATATGCTGTTGAGGGGAATATCCGTGTCTGCACCGGTATTCTTCCATTCTTTGCCATTATACCAAAGTGCAACCGGCTGACCGGACAGGGAAGCGCCGACCGCATACAAATCTGTTCCGGAATTTCCCCACAGATCCCGTATCGGATAAAAATTGGATTCCACAGTCTGCCAGTTTCTTCCGTCATAATGCAGCAGCGAACCGGAGCCGGCCGCGTAAACATCTGAAGAGGAAAATCCCCATACTGTACGGAGATTTCTGCCGTCACCGCTTGACATGGGATTCCATGAGTTGCCGTCATAGCGCAGAATGGTTCCTCCTCCGCCCACGGCAAAAATATCTGTTCCCAGACTTTCCCACATGCTGTAAAGTGTCACTGCTGTCGGGCTGTTCACTGCTGTCCATGCTGTTCCGTCATAGCGGATAATTGTTCCGTTTTCTCCCACAGCAAAGATACCGGAGGTGCTGTTCCCCCTGACTGCTTTGAGATTTGTTTCTGTCAGGCTGTTCATCTGCTGCCAGCGGGTTCCGTCACAGCGAAGCACGGTTCCCTTATCTCCCACAGCAAACAGGCTGTTTTTTCCTGTTCCCCAAATATCTGTGAGATTTGCCTCTGTCGGACTTTCCATCATCTGCCATGTGCTTCCGTCATGGCGGAGTATGGTCCCGCAGTCCCCGACCGCAAAAACACCGGTTTCGGAATTTCCCCATACACTGTTGAGGATTCTGGCCTTTGGCCGGATCATGACAGACCACTGATCGTCTCCGGCACAGAGAAGGCAGGGCAGGGCGGACAGGACAAAAATAAAAAAACATACCGGAAAAAAATGTATTTTTTTCATGATGCACACTCCTCTTTCTGATGATATTTTTCGGTTTTTACATATTCGGCAGATTGAAAAATTTTCCTCACACCGTTTTCATACCGATTCGCCATTGGTTTGATCCGATACCGTCAGTTTTTCCGCAGTTCCGGGTGTGCAAAAAACCGCTCCGCCTAATTTTTGCACTCCTCCGGATCAGTCCGGATAGTATCAGGTCAACAGTGAATCGGTATTACTGCATTTGTGTTCCTATCCCACATACCCCCGCGCAAAACCGATCTCATCTTCCCTGGTTTCCAGATAACCGTTGAGCCGGGCATCCATGACCGCATCCAGTATCTCCCGGTAGATTGGCCCGGGGGCTATGCCCATTTCCCGCAGATCCTTTCCTCCAATATGGCAGGTGATATGCCGGAGATGGGTGATATAATGGGAAATGGCCTTTTTCACCTCCTCATTGCGTGTCACGGCCATCATATACAGCAGCAGCTCGATGCGGAAACCTGCCAGTTCCCGGTAGATGCGGCTGTTTTCCAGAGGAAGGCTTCTGACCAGCCGGAACAGCATCTGATCCGCTGTATAGCGTTCTTTGCAGAAAAGCACACGGTGACGGGGAGCAAGTTCAAATCTTTCACAGATTTTCTCTGATTCATCCGGATCAAATTCGCGGATAAGCATCATAAAATACACGGCCCAGCGCAGATAGGATTCGTCGAGAAACAGCAGATCATGCCAGTCCAGCACTTTTTTCAGGGAAGCAAGACCGGAAAAGAGTTTGCGGCTGGGTTTGAGATCCGGATGAATGATTTTCAGCAGACTGTAATCATACAGACGCCGGATCGCGGGAGCGGGGTCATCTTCTTCGAGAATCTGGCGCAGTTCGTTAAAAGTGCGCTTGCCGCTGAGTTTTTTGAAAAAATCCATTTTCACAGCATTGTGAATCAGTCCGGATGTCAGCTTGCCGATGGTGAAACCGAATCGCTGCTCAAAACGGATGGCCCGGAACACCCGTGTGGGATCTTCCACAAAACTCAGGTTGTGCAGAATCCTGATGACCTTTTCCTTAATATCCTTCTGTGCGGAAAAAAAATCAATGAGCGTGCCGAAACGTCCGGGATTTAGCTGCACTGCCAGCGTGTTGATGGTGAAATCCCGGCGGTAGAGATCCAGTTTGATGGAGCTCATCTCCACATTGGGCAGATCCGCGGGAAAACGGTAGTATTCCATACGGGCTGTGACCACGTCAATCTTGAAACCGTCCGGGAAAATCACAACTGCCGTGCCGAATTTTTCATGACTGTGGACACGGGCATTGCAGGTTTTGGCAAATTTTTTCGCAAATTCAATGCCGCTGCCTTCCACCACAATGTCAATGTCCTCATTGGGCCGGCAGAGAAACAGATCCCGCACAAATCCGCCAACCGCATACGCGCCGTATCCCAGTTCATCTGCCACGGTTCCCGCGTTCCTGAGAATGCCCATGACAGGCAAACTGATACGTTCAGCCATCACCCGGAGAATATTGCGGACTCTTGCATTGCTTTCCTCTTTCAGAGGATCAGGTTCATTCCGGTTTCCAAAATCCCCCTGGCTGACCAGGACATTGAGCAGATCTGTGCGCGTAATGACCCCTATGAGCGTCTCACCGCTGAGCACAGGCAGAATCCGCTGTTTGTTTTCAATAATCTGCTCCTGAATTTCAGGCAGTTCCGCATCCGGGCCTACAGTTCCCAGTTCTGTGGACATATAGTCCCGCACCGGTGTATGCTCCAGTTGCAGATACAGGGCCTTGGCAATAATCTGGCGGGAAATCCAGCCCAGCAGCACTTCTTTTTCCCCCTGCTTTTCTGTCACGAGCAGGGCATTGATATTGTAGCGGGTCATCAGATTCCGGGCTTCCTCCAGCGGGGTTTGGGCATCTGTCTTGATGGGCGGGGAAGACATCAGATCTTTGGCCCGGCAGGTGGATCGGATATGACTGTAGAGCAGTTCCAGAAGTTTCTGCTCCACCTGGGCAAGGGTTTCCTCCTTTATATTTGCGGAAGCAGCAAAGGCATGACCGCCTCCGCCCAGTCCGCCAATGATCATTCCGGCATCCACATCCGAAGTCCGGCTCCGGGCCACAGCATAGACCCTGTTTCCCATGCGGCCCAGTGCAAAGAGAGCAGTCAGGTTTTCCATTTTCATCATTTTGTGGACCAGAAAGGCAAAATCCTGCACATAATTTTCCGTGCTCACGGTTGTCACCGTGACTTCCACACCTTTGATATGATACTGCACGGCATTGCGCAGCATGTCATTGAGCAGCCCAACCTGCTCAAAATTCATTTCTCTGGCGATAAGATTGGAAATAATGTCCAGATTTGCACCTTTGGAAAGGAAAAAGGCCCCGGCCATGAAATCTCTTTCCGTGGTGGAGGAAAAGGTAAAGGAACCTGTATCCTCATACAGCCCCAGACACATGATGGTGGCTTCCTCCGGAGAAAGGGATATCCGCTTTTTCTGCAGAATTTCCGCCAGAATGCTGATGGCCGCGCCTGTCATGCCGATTTCCTCATAATGGCCTTTGATATCGCTGTCCAGAGCCGGATGATGATCAAAGATATGGATTTCCAGATCCCCGCGATCCAGAATCCCGGAAAATTTTCCGATCCGTCCGGGCTGACGCGTATCCACCAGCACCAGTTTCCGTATCCGGGAAAAATCCAGATCTTTGATATCCGCCATATTGAGCAGATAAACCATTGACTGGATAAAAAAATTTCTCAGGGTTTTTTCATGGGAACCCGGAAACACCACCAGAGCGTCCGGATAGAGCTTCTGTGCGGCCATCATGCAGGCCAGCGCATCAAAATCCGCATTCATATGGGTGGTAATAACTGTCAAATCTCTTATATTGTTGTTATTTTCTGTCACAGCCCTCTCCCGCCTTACGGTCTGCCGATTTTTTTCAAGATATTATGCACATATAAAAGCATTTCGCAAGATATAAAAAAACTCTCAGATAATTTTATTGACAAAAGCGTTGCGAATCAATAAAATATGGAGTTTTAATTATCACTTTGAAATATCAGGCTGTTGTCATTTTCCGGACATCTGCCCTGGCAAAAACAAAAAATCTGTATCATAAAAAGAGGAGACATAGATGCTCAGGTTAATGCGGGATCATGCGGGAAGCTGGCTGATTAAAATCATTCTCGGCGCAATTGTCGTGGTGTTTGTTTTCTGGGGTGTGGGCAACTTCCAGTCCCAGCGGATGACCCAGATCGCAACCGTGAACGGAGAAACCATCACGGTGGATGAATACACAAAAACCTATAACAGCATGGCAGATCAGTACCGTCAGAGGTTTGGCGGGAAACTTGATGAAAATATGCTCAAAATGCTCAATCTGAAGCAGACAGCCCTGGACAGTCTCATTGATCAGGTGCTGGTGCGTCAGGAAGCCGCAAAACTCGATTTCCGGGTTTCCGACGCGGAACTTGCCAAAGCAATCATGGAAGTTCCTGCTTTTCAGAACAGCGGCGTTTTTGACAATGATCTGTACAACCGGGTTCTGCGCATGAACCGGCTCACAGCAGAAGAATTTGAGGCCGGGCAGCGGGAGTCCATGCTCACAGAAAGACTGCGGGCCTTTGTTCTGGATACGGTAAAAGTCTCGGATGCAGAGGCTTTGGAATGGTATCAGTGGAGCAATGCCTCTGCGGATGTGGAATATGCTGTTTTTGATCCAAAGAAATATACTGACCTCAGTGTTTCCGATGAGGAAATTTCCCAATATTATGAAAAGAATAAGGAATCTTACAAAACAGAGGAAAAAATCAGAGTCCGGTATGCGGAATTCAGTTATGCAGATTTCACAGGCAAAGTGAAAGTGGATGATACAGAGATTTCCGAATACTTTGAAACGCATTCCAAAGAATTCAAAGTGGAAAAAACTGTTGAGGCCAGTCATATCCTTTTCAAAACCGAAACAGGCGACACTGAAGAGGAAGTGGAAAAGAAAAGGGCAAAGGCCGAAGAAGTTCTGAAAATGGCAAAAGAGGGAAAGGATTTTGCGCAACTGGCAAATGAATATTCCGAAGATCCGGGCAATAACGGCCGGGGCGGCCATCTGGGGGCATTCAGAAAAGAGGCTATGGTCAAACCTTTTTCAGACAAAGCATTTTCCATGAAGGCCGGGGAAATCAGCGAACCTGTGCGCACACAGTTCGGCTGGCATGTTATCAAAGTGGAAAAGATCAACGAGGCATCTGAAAAGAAACTCGATGAGGTGAAAGAGGAAATCCGCAAAAAACTCGCAGAGGAAAAAGCCAAAGAAATGGCCTTTGATGAGGTGCAGACCCTGTATGATGCCATTCCCGAAGGGGGGGATCTGCTGAAAGAGGCTCAGATACGCAAACTGGAAGCAGTGGAAACAGAGTTGTTTACCCGCGCAAAAGGGCCGGAAAAAGTGAAAAATCCGATGCAGTTTGCCACTGCCGCGTTTGCACTTTCGGAAAAGCAGATCAGCACGGTACAGGACATGGGAGATGCCTTTTATCTTATACAGGTGACAGAAAGGATTCCGTCTGCGGTTTCTCCTCTGGAAGAGGTAAAGGACAGGGTGAGAGCGGATCTGATCAGTGAAAAGCAGGAGGAAAAAGCCAAAGCAGATGCCGGGGCATTTCTGGCAGGTCTGAAAAATTCTGCCGGGAATTCGGAAAAAACCGGGGGACAGGAAGCATCTCCTGCAAAAGATGAATCTGCAGCCTCCGGAGAAAAAGCTGCGGAAAGCAAAACAGAACCGGCAAAGCCGGCAAAGAATGAAGCAGGAGCTGCCGGTGAGAAAACAGGGGAAAACAGTGCAGCGCAGGAAGGCAGCAGCGATGCGTCTTCTGCTTCCGCCAATGATCCTGCTTTGGAAAAAAGCGGGGAACCTGTTTTCAAGTCCACAGGTTTTTTCAAACGCAATGCCTCCATCCCTGAGATTGGATATGAGCAGGAAATTTCCCAGGCTGCCTTTCTGCTCTCCAAAGAAAACCCGGTTCCGGAAAAACCCCTGAAAGGGAAAAACGGATATTATGTGATCCGCTTCAAAGACAGGAAACTGCCTGAGGCAACTGAATTTGAAAAGGAGAAATCCTCTGTCAAAGACAGGCTGCTGAGGCAGAAACAGTACAAAATCTTTGAGACATGGCTGACACAGCTCAGGGAAAAAAGCAAAATCACCAGACAGGAAGACCTGCTGAACTGATGGAAGTTCCGGCAGTTTCACCCTGAGCGGATAAGAAATGCCGTTACTCCGGAGAGTGATGCTGTCTGCTCAGGAAAAACCGAAAACAGTGTGTGAAAAGGATTACGGATATGGAAAAAAGAAAGTTTTTAATCAAAAAATGTCCGTACTGTTCCGTTGTTCTGGGATTGAATGATCAGATATGTTTTTCCTGCAAACATAAGGTCGGCAAAGTCAATGAATACGGAATTGCTGAAAAGCCTGTTGACTGGATGTCTTATGCCCTGTCCATTCTTTCCCTGGCCGGTTTTGTTTTTTTCATATGGTGGGCTTTTCTGCGGAAATAAGCAGGAAAACAAAAATTTTCGTGTATTCAAAAAACCGGATTTTTCGGAAAAATCCGGTTATTCTGAAAATTTTATGCCCTAAAATTTATGGAACCTTACTTATACCGATTCTCCATTGAACTGATGCTGATCCGGAGGAGTGCAGAAATTAAGCGGAGCGGTTTTCTGCACAGCCGGAACTGCGGAAAAACTGACGGTATTGGATCAAACCAATGGCGAATCGGTATTAAACCATAATGGGATAAGCATAAAAAATGGCATGGGAACAAATCCGGTGAAAAACCTGACGGCCTGTATCAAAATAACCTGTCACAACCCATTGCTTTGTCAACTTTGATTTTATGCGCTGAAGTGTACAGAAAAACCTGATTTTTTTGGAAAAACCCGGTTTTTTCAGCTCACAGATTCAATGCTGACAGAATACTGCAGACCGGAACTGAAACCGAATCTGTCCCGGTCAGAAACCGGAGGCTGAAAATGATGTCAAAACTGAAAAATGAAGATAAGAACTGTCTTCTGAAGCTGGCACGTTCCGTAATTGCTTCAAAACTGAGGGCAGGAACCGCTTCGGAGGAACCATCTGATCTTCCGTCCGCGATCCGGGAAAAGCAGGGATGCTTTGTCACGCTTCACAAAAAGGGAATGCTGCGGGGGTGCATCGGCACTCTGGAACCTGTAAAACCACTTGCAGACGCGGTAAGGGAAAACGCTGTGCATTCCGCATTCCATGACAGCCGTTTTCCCCCTGTCACAGCAGAAGAACTGGCTGATATTGATATTGAAATCAGCGTGCTGACAGTTCCGGAAGTCCTGCCTTACACAGACGGGGAAGATCTCAAAGCCAAACTCAAACCCGGAGTGCATGGCGTGATTCTTTCAAAAGGAGCGTACCGTTCCACATTTCTGCCCCAGGTCTGGGAACAGCTTCCTGACCCGGAAATCTTTCTATCCCATCTCTGCCAGAAGGGCGGAATGCGCAGAGACTGCTGGAAAAATGGGGAAGTGGAGGTCAAAGTGTATGAGGTTTTCCATTTTTCAGAAGAGAAAAAATGAATTCAGCAGAATCAGGAATGAGAAATGATCACATGGCAGGCCATATGCCAAAAACGCTGGTTCAGGATTTTTTTCTGCGCAGCCGCATTTTTTGTCTCCGGCCTTAGCCATGCCTTTGTTTCCTTTCTTTTTCTTAATGCCTGTTTTCCCCTGTCGCTGCCGGAAGAGAAAAAGAATTTTGCTGTCACCGTTGTAGCAGAAGACGGCAGCCCGCTGCGGAGTTTTCCGGATTCGCGGGGCGTATGGCGTTATTCTGTAAGGCCGGAAGAAGTTTCTCCCCTGTATCTGCAGGCACTGATCAGTTATGAGGATCGTTATTTCCGCTGGCATCCCGGAGTCAATCCCCTGGCCCTGTTCCGGGCACTGGGACAGTATTTCGGTTCCGGACAACTGCAGTCCGGAGGTTCCACCCTGACCATGCAGGTCGCCCGGATTCTCCATCCGCATCCCAAAACAATGCGCGGGAAAGTGCAGCAGATGTTCCGTGCACTGCAGTTGGAATTCCGTTTTTCCAAAAAGGAAATTCTCACCTTTTACCTGAATTACGCCCCATTTGGCGGCCCCATTGAAGGAGTGCAGGCTGCTGCTTTTGCCTATCTGGGCAAATCCGCCCTGGAACTGAGCCACGCGGAGGCTGCGCTGCTGGCAGTTCTGCCCCAGTCCCCCAGCCGTATGAGGCCGGACAGGCATCCGGACAGGGCTGAGGCAGGCCGGAACAAAGTGCTGGATCGCATGGCAAAATTCGGCATATGGGATGCCAAAACCGTTGCGGAAGCCAAAATTGAAAAAGTGATGCAGAGGTTTGATCCGCGTCCCATGAAAGCCCCTCTGCTGGCTGAACGCCTCAGAAAAAAAGCAGTTCCCTCGGCTCCTGTCTGCACTTTCCTTGATCCCCTGATGCAGGAAAATGTATCCGGACTGATCCGGGCATTCATTGCCGGAACACCCGCTCATACATCCGCAGCCGCTCTGGTGGTGGAAAACAGCAGTCTGGCGGTAAAGGCATATGCGGGATCAGCGGATTTTCTCGACAACAGCCGTTTCGGTCATGTGGATATGGTGCAGGCTGTCCGTTCTCCGGGCTCCACTCTCAAACCTTTTCTGTATGCCGTGGCAATGGAGGAGGGACTGATTCATTCTGAAAGTCTGATGACAGACGCACCGTTTTCCTTCAGCGGATACCGGCCAGACAATTTCACCCGGCATTTCACAGGCCCGGTAAGCGCGGCAGAGGCTTTGCAGAGATCTCTCAACCTGCCTGCTGTGGATCTGCTGGATCGTCTGGGTCCGAAATATTTTGATGCCCGGCTCCGGCAGGGCGGATTCCGTCTGCGGTATCCGCCCTTTCAGACGCCAAATCTGACCATGATTCTGGGCGGTGTTGGAGCTTCTCTGGAAGATCTGGTCAGTGCCTATACTGCCTTTGCCCGCGGGGGACTGGCAGGCCCTTTGCGTTTTACGCGTGATCAGCCCCTGGTGGAACGCCGTCTTCTCAGCCCGGGCGCAGCCAGTATTGTGTACCAGATTCTGCAGGAATCTTCCCGGCCTGACCTGCCCGCAGGACAGATTTCTTTGGACAGATCCCGGCAGGCAGCCTGGAAAACCGGCACCAGTTACGGATTCCGGGATGCATGGACTCTTGCGGTAACAGATCGCTATACCGCTGGTGTCTGGGTGGGCCGGCCTGACGGGACACCCTCTCCGGGACAGTACGGACGGGCCACTGCCGCGCCCCTGCTTTTCCGGATTGTGGACAGTCTGCCCCGGAGGTTCGGCTCCCCGCGTCCGATACCGGATACCGTAAGCAGGAAAGAAATCTGCTGGCCTCTGGGAACTGCGCCGGAAGGGGAAGATGATCCCCTCTGCCATGAAAGGCATACCGCGTGGGTTCTTGACCGTGTGATTCCCCCGACCCTGCCTGACCGGAGTGAACGCATCTGGCAGTCCAATCCGGTTACAGTATGGCTTAACCCTGTTAACGGACTCCGGGTGGAAGCAGGCTGTGCTGTGGCCGGTCCGGTCAGAAAAGTCATTGCCCGCTGGCCCAGGGCTGCGGAGCCCTGGCTGCCGCCCCGGATACGTGAAAAATCCAGGATTCCGCGAATCGATCCAGTGTGCGGAAAACCGGCTTCCGCACAGGGGGAAAATATCCGCATTATGGGAATTGAACCCAATACGGTTTTCCGTCCACCGGGAGCAGAAACCCGGCTTCCCACCCTGATTCTGGAAGCCCGGGGCGGCCGGGAGGAACTGTACTGGCTGCTCAACGGCGAACTCATTGCCCGATCCCCGGCAGGAGTTCCGTTTGTGCATAAGTTCAGCCGGCCCGGACGCTGTCAGTTGACAGTAATGGATTTGGGGGGAAATTATGATTCTGTGGAATTTACGGTCATCAGCGGGAGATCCGGGGGCTGATTTCATTTTTCCCTTGACAAATTGTCAAAAACAGTCAATATTCCAAAATTTTGTGATCCCATGAAAACTGAGTCTGATCAAAGGAGGTAATATGTACGCTGTGGTAAAGACGGGCGGAAAACAATATAAGATCCGGGAAGGTGAAATATTCCGGGTGGAAAAACTCCCCGGCAGTGTGGGAGATCCGGTTTCTTTTGACAAAGTCCTGCTGTTTTCGGACGGCGAAAACCTGAGAATCGGCCAGCCCCTTCTGGATGACGTGAGTGTGGCAGGCCATATTGTTGAACAGGACAAAAGCAAAAAAATCATTGTTTTCAAATTCAAAAGACGGAAACGCTACCGCCGGAAACTGGGACATCGTCAGCCATATACGGCTGTTCAGATTGACCGTATCGGCACCGGCATGGCCGCAGGACTGGTTCAGAAAAATCTGATGACCGAATCTGTGCAGGCGGAAGCTGCGTAAAACACAATAAGGAGCAGGAAAAATGGCACATAAGAAAGCTGCGGGCAGCTCGAGAAACGGACGGGACAGCAATTCCCAGCGCCGCGGGATCAAACGCTACGGTGGTCAGAAGGTGCTGGCCGGAAACGTGCTGGTGCGCCAGTTGGGTACAAAAATCCATCCGGGCAGCAATGTGGGGTGCGGAAAAGATTATACCCTGTTTGCCAAAATTGACGGGGTTGTCACCTATGAACGGATGGGCAAGACCCGCAAAAAAGTCAGTGTGTATGCCGAGTGAAATTCATTGACGAAGCAAACATTACTGTTCGCGCCGGGGATGGCGGGAGCGGATGCGTCAGTTTCCGCCGCGAGCGTTTTATTCCCAGAGGCGGACCTGACGGCGGGGACGGAGGCAAAGGCGGAGATGTGATTCTGGTTGCATCTCCCCGGAAACGCACCCTGCATCATTTCCGCTTCAAAAAAGATTTTGAGGCCAAAAGCGGCAGAGGCGGACAGGGAAAAGATAAAAGTGGCAGAGGCGGGGAGGATCTGATTCTGGAAGTTCCTCCCGGCACTTTGGTGATTGACGCAGATACCAATGAAGTTATCAAGGATTTGACAGAAAAGGATGAGCGTTTTACCGTGGCCCGGGGCGGAAGGGGCGGACAGGGAAATGCGCGTTTCAAATCCTCTGTCCGTCAAACCCCGCGCTTTGCCCAGCCCGGAGAGCCGGGACAGTATTTCAGCCTGAAACTGGAACTCAAAATTCTTGCTGACGTGGGCATCATCGGCTTTCCCAACGCGGGAAAATCAACCCTTATCAGGGCCATATCATCCGCAAAACCCAAAGTGGCTGATTATCCCTTCACCACACTGAGTCCAAATCTGGGCGTGGTAAAGACTGACCGGGGCGAACCTTTTGTGGTGGCCGATATTCCGGGACTGATTGAAGGGGCACACACAGGAGCGGGGCTGGGTATCCATTTTCTGCGGCATATTGAGAGGACCCGCATTCTGCTGCATCTTATTGATGCCTCGGAAATTGATCCGGATCAGCCCCTTTCCCTGTATGAAACCATTAACCGGGAACTTGCGGCCTACAGTCCGGAACTCGCGGAAAAAAAGCAGCTCGTTGTCCTGAACAAAATGGATATTTCCGGTGCGGATGTCGCAGCCGAGCTTTTCCGGATGTGCCCTGGCGCGCCGGAATTTATGACCATATCAGCGGCAGCAGGCTATGGGGTTGGGGAACTGAAATACCGCATGCAGCAGATTATTGAAGACAGTTCTGAACATTCAGACACATATTCCAAAGACGATGACAACTGAACAGAAAATCAGACAGAGGGAATGTTTTGCATCTGCAAAACGCGTTGTGGTCAAGATCGGCAGCAATGTCCTTACCAAAGACAGCGGCCTGAATTTGGAAGTGGTGCATTCCGTGAGCAGACAGATCTGCGATCTTATTGACCGGGATATGGAAATGGTTCTGGTATCTTCCGGCGCAATGGCCGCAGGACTCAGAAAACTCGGTCTGTCCAGAAGACCGGATGAAATTCCCCAGCGCCAGGCCGTGGCTGCGGTGGGACAGGCCGGACTGATCATGGAGTATGAAAAGGCATTTGAGCAGTACGGCAAAAAAGTGGCCCAAATTCTCCTGACCGGTGACGGACTGCACCAGCGCAAACGGTATCTGAATGCCCGCAACACCCTGCACACCCTGATTTCATGGAAAATCGTTCCCATCATCAATGAAAATGACACGGTTTCGGTCGAAGAAATCAAGTTCGGGGACAATGACAACCTTTCTGCCATGATTGCACTGCTGCTGGATGCAGACCTGCTTATCAACCTGACAGATATTGAGGGACTGTATGACAAAGATCCCCGCACCAATCCGGATGCCCTGCTGATTCCGGTTGTGGACACCATACACAGGGATATTGAAAACTGTGCCAGTTCCATACCCGGAACCCTGGGAACCGGAGGAATGCTCACCAAAATCAGGGCAGCGCGCAAGGTCAGCACTGCGGGAATCCCCATGGTCATTGCCAGGGGAAGCAAAGAGGATATTCTCTTCCGGCTTTTTTCCGGAGAGGAGCATGGCACCTTTTTCACGCCCAGACAGGAAAAAATGGCAAACCGCAAATGCTGGATCGGTTTTTCCGTAAAGCCCAAAGGCAGACTCCGCATTGATGACGGCGCAGTGCGGGCCATTCTGGAAAGGGGAAAAAGCCTGCTGCCCATCGGCATCACAGATGTGGAGGGAGATTTCCGTATGGGCGCACCCGTGGAATTCAAAAACGGAAGCGGTGATGTGCTGGGCGTGGGACTGGTGAATTACAGTTCCGCAGATATCCGGAAAATTATGGGACTGCGCACCGATCAGATTGCAGAACGGCTGGGCCTGAAACCCTATGATGAGGTCATTCACCGGGACAATCTGACAGTTACAGGGGAATGCGGGATCTCCTGACAGAAATTCCCCGGTTCCATAAAATCCGGGTGCGACCGGGAGATTCCCTGTCCATTTCCGGAAAATATTTTTTTCATTCAAACCCGGATGTTCCGCGTTTTCCCCGTTCCGCCCTCTTCAGAAAAATACGCTTTCTTTTTTCTTCATTAGTTTGACAAAATCTCCGGTTTATACTATTCATCAGAGCAGAACTTTGTCCGGTTTGTTCTGCCGGATTTGACCGCAAATGGCAAAAAAAATTGTATCCGTTAATTTATTTTTGATAAAACAGGATGATGTAATGATCTAGTTTTGATTTTTTATGGCACAGAAACTGCTCTGACTGACACTTAAAGCAGCTTCTGTGCCACAAAAAACCAAAATTGGATTAGTATACATGAAAAAATTTATGGAAGGTTACTTATGGAAGGGGAAATTTTTAAAATACCGGAACAGGTGTCAGTAACCGGTCTGCACTGAAACCTGAACACTGAAACCTGAACACTGAAACCGGCACATCAGCAATTTCCAAAGCCCTTAAAGTAAGTCAGCATAAATTTTGGGGTATAAAATTTTCAGAAAAAATCCGGTTTTCCGGAAAAACCGGATTTTCTGAATACACGAAAAATTTCGTTTGCCTGCTTATGCTGTTTTTTTACAGACAGACTAAAAACCGGAGACACTATGATTTATATTCAGCGGGCAGGTTTTATCCTGCGCCAGTTAAACGACAAATTCTATTTCCATGTGAACATTGACACGGTCATTTCCTGGGCTGTCATTGTCCTGATGTATCTTCTTTACAAGCTGCTCAATAAATATTTCAAGGACGACAATCAGCTGGACAGCTTTGAACTGGTAAAGCTGCTTGGGGTTTACATGCTGATTCTGTCTGTGATCACTGCCTCATACATTGACATAGGGGAAATCACAAAAAAGGCAAATCCTGAATATTCTTTTTTTATGATTACCGGAGTGGCCATCGCTCTTGTTGTGCTCCTGTCCTGGGCATCCCGTGAAAAACCTTCGGCTGTCCAGAGTATCTATTTTACAAAAATCACGCACAGAAATCTGATGCTGCTGACCCTGTATATCCCGATTCTTGCGCTGATGCTGACCAACGGAAGAATACTGGAGCAGCGTATCGGAACCCTGAAAAATTTTATGCCCCGCTCAGACATCACTTTTCTGGATATTCCCGGAGAAATCACAGAATTGCAGATAGGCGGACTGGTGGCAGCAGAACAGCGGGAAAAACTGGAGGAAATCATCATCAGTCACAAAGATGTAAGTGAAAGCGCGGTGGTCGGTCACCGGGATGCGGACAATTTCATCAAACCCTATGCCTTTGTGGTGCTCAATCCTGATGCAAAGGCCTCCGGTGATCTGCAGAAGGAAATCATGGAATATGTCGCAGACAAAATTAATGCCAACTGGATTTCACCCGGCATGTATTCAAAAAACATGGAATTTGTGGATCAGGCCTATCTGCTCAAAGTCGGCGGAGGCAGTATCATGCAGCAGAAAGTCCGGAAAATCATAAATGAGCATAAGGCTGTAGCAGACTCACGGGTAACCGGCCCTCCGGAAAACTCCGTTGCCTATGTCGTGCTCAAACCCGGATATCCCCCCTCGGCTGATCAGGCCAAAGACATTATACGGTTTGTCTATAACAAAATAAAGGAAAACAACCGTATATCCGACTATCTGCGGCCCCGCTGGGTGGATTTTGTGGAAAAAGACAAAATACCCAGAGAATCTGACGGGACTATCAACCACAATATCCTGCAGAAAAAGAAAAAAAACTGGACACAGCTTTTTCCCAATCCTCCGGAAGATGACGCTTTTGTAAAGGAATTTGAGTCACAGATGTAATGCTTCATTTTTTCAAAGAAATGAGGTGGCAGCAATGGGATTTGTTTTTTTCAGGGGCGGCACAGCGAAATCGGGAATCCGGAACATATGCCTTATACTGATCATTCTCTTTATATGGTGCTGCATATCATTTTCATGTTCCGGGAACAGGCGCAGGCAGTATCATTATGATCCGGCAAAGGATAAATCCGCACAGGAAAAGTACAAGCCTCCGGCTTCTCCTCCGGTGAGGAAGAAATATTATTATGATCCCAGCTAATTGCAAAACATAACAAACCGTCACACCGGAGAAATCCGGAATGATGCTGACTGAATTTGCAATTGGCTAATCCGACATAATCTGCTGAAAACATATTGCTGCCATGAATAAAGATGCGGAAAGGATTTCCGGTGATTCCAAAATTTTGGAAACCTGATTCCGAAACTGAAACAGGATTGCAGTGCAAATCAGGCACATGGTGATGAGGCAGATTGGTTTCACAATTTTTCAGATGAGGTGACAGACATGAAAAAAATTTCTTTTTTTGCATTTTTTCTGTTTTTCTGCGTGATGTCGTGCACAGCCTGGGGCCAGCAGCAGTATCAGTATGATCCTGCTGCTGAGGACCCTTCCCAGAGCAGTCCGCCGCCTTCCTCCTATCCGGACAGTTCCTATCAGTATGAACCGGATTCGGGAACTCAGCCGGGATATTACGATCCATCCACCGGATACCCGCCCCCTGACCAGAACAGCGCTTATCCATCCTCTTATGCGGGAACAGCATATCGGCCCAGGCTTCCTGACCCATATCCCAGATATTCAATTGAAATCAATGGTAATTCATCTGCTTTTGAGGGACGTCTGGGCTTACGCATGCCCATTCTTCCGAACAGCGTTTTTTTCGGGCTCAACGGGCTGACCAGTGACGAGGATTTTTATCTGATCAGTACCGAGGTGTCATACGGCAATCTCATGCTGGATGAAAAACTCAATCTGGACATCGGACTGAAAGGCATGTGGGGCGAAGGTGAAAAAGACAATATCAGTGAGGATATCACAGCCATCGGTCTTATGATAAGAGCGGAATATGATCTGCCGGATATTGAGATCAGTTATGACCGGTATATTGATCTGGATATGTTCGGAGAACTGAGCCTGTCTCCCGAACCGCTCACGTTTGGGGACGGAATCAGCATTATGGATTCCCGCTTCGGGATACATATCAATCTTGCCCAGAACAAACGGAGCGCTATTCTCCTGGGATACCGCTATGTCAGTATGGAATTTGAAGGCATAAGTGACTGGGAAAAGAGCGAAGGCTCCGGTTACATAGGCTTTCGGATCCGTTTCTGATTTCGCAGAATTTTCCGGTTTCCAAACCAATGAACATTCACAGTCTGCGCACTGGCTGACAAAAGGCTCATCAATGAAAAATATCATCTGCGGGATTTTTCTTCTGATTTCTGTGCTTTTCCCTTCCGGCTGTCTGCATATGAATGCCGAAGACATTACCCCGGCTGCCCTGAGTCCCTCGGATGAGGAAAATCTGCAGAGGGTGGAAAAAGAGATGCTCCGCGGATATACTTTTGAGACCCTGCTGGACGAAAAAATCCTCCAGGCTGTCCGGCAGATGGCCAGCACCCTGAAACCGGAATTCAAAGGATTTCATCTGGGAAAGTACAAAATGGGCTTTCTGGAAATTTCAGACATAGACAGGAGAACAGTGACCAAATTTCACAATTATATTACAGAAAAAACGCTCACCTTCTCTTTTCTCCAGCCGGAAATTGCCAGAAACCTGAGCATTGTGGAACGCTTTCTTATCAAAGATGTGCTGCGGGAGCTGCGGTTTGAAAATCAGCGGCGTCCTGCCATTGTGGATCAGAAACTGGCCCAGCAACTGGGAAAAATCTATCATGTGGATATTATTGAAACCGGTGTCACCACAGAAACAGCGGATTTTATTGATCTGAATCTCCGGATGATTGAAACCCGGAGGGGGCGCATTATTGCTGTGGGCTCCGTGAAGATCGAAAAAACAGAACCAGTGCGCAAATGGCTCAAAGAAGCCGGCAGCGTGGGAACCGGATGGCGCTAAACCCTCAACCCCTTTTCAGAGATCAGAGGAGCATAAAATGAGCAGTATGCTGACTGTCAGTGAATTTTTCACTTTCATCATCATTATCGTTTTTATTCTGCTGGTGCTTATCTGCTGGGAAATATATCAGTTTGAGAAAAAGCACAAAGGGACCAAACCGCCTCCTGTGGATTTAAAACCGGTTGCGGCCAAACTGGATTCGATTTCCGCGCAGACAGGAAATATAGCGGCAGTTCAGGCCAAACTGTCGGAACTTGCCGCCAAGCTCGAAGCCAGGATTGAGTCAATGCAGGGGATTCAGAAATCTGTGGGGGATCTTTCCGGACAGATAAATTCCCTTTCTGTCAAGGTGTCGGAGAATTCCCGCACTCTGCTGACCGAAGATATGCAGATGATGATGGACGCTCTGTCTGAAAGAATTGAGCATCTGGCCGGAAAGGTGAAAGATATCAGTGCTGTGCATCAGAAACTTTATGAATGCAACCGCACCTCTATGAATCAGGATATGCAGATTATGCTCAATGATTTGTCCAAAATGATTAACAGTCTGTTCAAGCATGGGGAAGAGATCAGGACTGTATATCAGAAACTTTACGAGAGCAAAGCAGATCCTGCCACGATCAAAGATATGGTGGAGGAAATCAAAAATCTGCATCAGAAGCATATGGCGGATATTTCCGCCATGCTGGAGAATATGGCACCGAATATCCCGGTTCCTGCTCAGAAAAAAGTGGATGTCCCTAAGTCTGCGGAAAATGCAGGCGGAAAAACAAATCCGGAGCCGACTTTGAAACCTGTATCTCAGGATGTCCCGCCTGCGCCGAAAATGCCTCCACAGCATGAACCCAAACCTGGGCCTGCTCCGGGCGGGGAATCTGCGCCAAAACCAGTGCCTGCGGATATACCAGCGCCATCTGCGCCGAAAATGCCTCCGCAGCCTGAATCCAAAACTGGGCCTGCTCCGGGCGGGGAATCTTCTCCAAAACCAATGCCTGCGGAAACACCTGCGCCATCTGTGCCGAAAATGCCTCCGCAGCCTGAACCCAAACCTGGGCCTGCTCCGGGCGGAGAATCTGCTCCAAAACCAGTGCCTGCGGATACACCCGCGCCGCCATCTGCGCCGAAAACGCCTCCGCAGCCTGAACCCAAACCTGGGCCTGCTCCGGGGGGAGAATCTGCTCCAAAACCAATGCCTGCGCCATCTGCGCCGAAAATTTCTCCGCAGCATGAATCCAAACCTGGGCCTGCTCCGGGGGGAGAATCTGCTCCAAAACCAATGCCCGCGCCATCTGCGCTGAAAACGCCTCCGCAGTCTGAATCCAAACCTGGGCCTGCTCCGGGCGGAGAATCTGTTCCAAAACCAATGCCCGCGCCATCTGCGCCGAAAATTTCTCCGCAGCATGAATCCAAACCTGCGCCTGCTCCGGGAGAATCTGCTCCAAAACCAATGCCTGCGGAAACGCCTGCTCCGAAAATTCCTCAGCAGCCAGAGCATAAAACTGCTGCTCCGGCAGGGGAATCTGTGCCGAAACCATCTTCTGCGGAAACGCCTGCTGCGCCGAAAATTCCTCCTCCGGCAGAGCAGAAAGCAGAAGATCAGAAAATACCTGCCGAAAGCGAACTGGAAAAGAGAAAACAGGAACTTCTGTCAAAAATATAAATATTTGTGCTGTTTCAGATAGTTGCCATAAACGGAGGCTTGCATCATGGATGATGAGAAAAAAAACGGATCAGATGAACGGGATTCCATATTGGTGAAAATTGCCATTTTGGCAGTGTTTATTCTTATCATGCTTATATATCTGCTGATTATTATGGATCGCAGAGATCCTGAAAAAATAAGCAGACTGTCAATACCGGGGGGAACGGAAACAGAAATCAAATCTGAAACTGAAAAAGCAACAAAACCGGCACCGGCTTTTTCTGTAAAACATGAATACAGTCAGGCTGCATATGAAAAACAAACAAAATCTGCACCAGAGTCTTCAGTAAAAGATGAGGACAGTCCGGCTGAAAAAGAAACAAAATTCACAGCAGCTTCTTCAGTAAAAGATGAGGACAATCCGGCTGAAACTGAGGCTGAAAAAAAAACAAAATTTGAAGATTCCAAAAATATTGCTGATATAATATCTGAAATTGTAGATGTAGCGGCAATGTATTCACGGGAAGACACGTCTCTGGTTACGAAAAAACTTGGGAAACTGCTTGATGAGCTGGCTAATGCAATAACAGAGAATAAAATACAGGATACAAAAAAAGTAATGGACGATTTGGGGGTAATGACAGATAAGATAATGGAATGTATAAATATACAAAGGGATAAAATGGCCGATTCCGAAAAGAGTTATCTTACACGGAAAACAGAAACTCTGAAAGAGAGTCTGAAATTCTATCTGATGGATGATGCCTATCCGATTGCCGAAAAATTGGACAATCTTATCATTTTCATAAATGACAAAGCAGAATCCGGCATTATCGGAAAGATAACTCAAATTACAGATTTTGCAGAAATTTATTCAAGAAAAGATGTATCACCGGTTACAAAAAAACTGGGAGATCTCCTTGATGGTCTGGCTGATGCCATAAAAAACAGGGAAGTGAGAGATACAGAAAAATTGATGGGGCTTCTTGAGAAAATGATTGATAAAATTGCAGAATACATAAAAATACAGGGCAAAAAAATTTCTGATTCTGAGCGAAAGGAACTTACAGAAAAAGCAGAAAATCTGAAGGCCGGGTTGATGAAATCCTATACGATGAAGGATGCATATCCGGTTGCCCGGAAAATGGATACTGTTATTGCTCTCCTTGCCCAAAAAAGAGAAGAAATAAAAAAAATGGAACAGCCAGAAACAGAACCTCCAAAAACGGAGCTGCCGAAAACAGAGCCTCCTAAAACAGGGCCTCCAAAAATGGAACCTCCTAAAACAGAGCCTCCTAAAACAGAGCCTCCTAAAACAGAGCCTCCTAAAACAGAACCTCCAAAACCGGAGCCTCCAAAACCGGAACCGGCAAAAATGGAACCGGCAAATACGAAAGAGGAAAACCCCCCTGTTTTTGCCATACCCGATAACATGCTGACGGGCCAGGATATCAATGCACTGCAGGAAACGGAAAAAAATGGAATTTCTGTGAAAACTTTGTGCAAAAACAGGCAGAACACTGTACATTTTCTCTCCAGTCAGATTTTGGTGCGGCTGGTGGATATTTATCCTTCGGATGAACCGAATTCCCCAGGTGTGGCCGTGATTGATGTCACCCATCCGCGACTGGGTCTGCGGCGTTTTTCCGAAATAGAGGAAGGCACAACCCGGCCCTTTGAATACGGTACCAGTGTCTTTTTTCTGGAACTGCTCAAAATCTACCCCAACTGCGCGGATGTGGCTGTTTATGAACGGAAAAGCAGTTCATAAAAATGTCAGGATCATAATGTGAACATGAAATCCTCTGCACAAAAACCATTACCCGGAAACCAGAAAATCTGAAATGCTTTCTTATGATCTCTGGCGGCTGATTCTGCTGATCTGCATTGCGGGTACAGTAAGTGCTGTTTTCACATGGCTGTGGTTTCGTTCCAATGCCCAGCGGGAAAGAGAAAGTCTTCATATCCGTATAGCCGAAGTAACAAAGGAAAAAGAGGGACTGGCCGGAAAACTGCAATCTCTTGAACCTGTATGCACAGGACTGCAGACGGAAAATCAGCAGTTGAAAGTCTGCATTGCCCGGCTGGAACAGATGCGCGTATCGGATGAAGAAAAACTCAGATGGATGGAACAGGCCAGAAATCAGATGCGGGAAGCTTTTGACGCGCTGGCCGGTCAGACCCTGCAGAAAAATTCTGAACTCTTTGCCTCACACGCGCGGGAACAGATGTCCGCTCTTTTCCGTCAGGCAAAGGGAGACTGGAACACACACAAAGCCCAGTTGGAAAATCTCTTTGATCCTGTGCGGGAAAATCTGCATCTGCTCGAAGGTCATGTCCGGGATTTGGAGCAGAAACGGGAAGGCGCGTATCAGGGACTGACAGAACAGTTGCAGCACTTGTCCCGTGCGCATACGGAGATCCGGGCAGCCACCATCACCCTGAGCCAGGCACTGAAATCTTCCACAGTACGGGGCCGGTGGGGAGAAATTCAGTTGCGCCGGGTTGTGGAAATGTCCGGCATGATCCGGCATGTGGCCTTTGAGGAACAGACCGGAACCGACTGGGGAAGGCCGGATATGATCATTCATCTGCCCAATGCAGGCATTCTGCCTGTGGATGCCAAAGTGCCGCTGCAGGCCTATCTGGAGGCATCGGAATCAGACAGACCGGATGAGCACAAACGCAAAATGGAGGAACATGCCAAAGCAATGCGGAGCCGGATCCGGGAACTCAGCCGGAAAAAATACTGGGAACAGTTTGAAAATGCTCCTGATTTTGTGGTCATGTTCCTTCCGGGGGACAGTTTTCTGAGTGCAGCCTTTGACCAGGACCCGGAAATTCTGGAATATGCCATGGATCAGAAGGTTCTGATCAGCACACCGGTGACGCTGATCGCGCTGCTCAGGGCTGTGGCCTATGGATGGAAACAGCATCAGGTGACAGAAAACGCTATTCATATCGCACAGCAGGGACAGGAACTGTACCGGAGACTGGAAACCTTTATTGAACATTTTGCAGAACTGAAAACACATCTGAACAAATCTGTGGAAGGATACAACAAAACTTTGGGTTCTTTGGAAAGACGGCTGATCCCCATTGCCCGGCGTTTTCAGGAAATGAATCTCAGCGAGGCAGAACCGCAGATACCCGAAGAAATCAGCATACATGCAAGGGATGTATCCCCTTTGTGAGCAGGAATTTTTTATGGAATATTCTCTTGAAATTTATATCATACGCATACTAACGGTCATCATACTCCTTCTGCTGCTGATTATGGGATTTTTTTATCATCTGTACCGCAAAAAATCCTTCTGGCTCCGCGCACTGGTGCTGCGGTCTTTTGCAAATCCCCTGCGTCTGTTCAAAATGCGCGCGTGCGGAATTGATCCTGCGTTATACACAGAACTTGGGGTAAAAGCTGCGGAAGGCCATCTGAAAGTCTCTCCGGAAGAAATTGAATCTCTGGCACAGTTGCCTGTTCCCGATGATGCAAGAATCATCATGGAATGCGCTGTCCGGGCAAAACAGGAAAATATTTCAGCGGATATCAGCACTCTGCTATCCCACATGGCTTCCGGGATTGATGTCCGGCAACTGGTGGATTACAAAATACGTGCAGACAAAATCGGACTTGAAGTGGAGATCGGGGATATTGCTGCGCATATGCTGGCGGGAGGCAATGCAGGAAAAGTCATGGAAGCTATGAGCATTGCTGCCAACACACAGATATCCATTGATTTTCATACAGCGGCAGCAGCGGATCTCGCAGGCAGGGATATTCTGGAAGCCATGCGAACCCTGATTCAGCCCCGTATTATCCGCACGGAAAAAGTCACAGCCGTGACCAAAAACGGTTTTGAGGTTTCAGCCAGAGCCGTGATGACCATCCGCACAGATCCGGATCAGATACTGGGCGGTGCAGGCGAAGAAACCATTCTGAGCCGGGCCTCACAGGCCCTGCTTGCAGCCATAAGCAATGCGGAGAGCCATCAGAAAATTCTGGAAAACCCGGACAGTATTTCTGCTGCTTTACCAAAGGACATTCTGGCTGATGATACAGCCTATGAAATACGCTCTCTTGAACTTTCAGACATTGCAGTGGGAGAAAATATCGGGGTAAAGCAGAAAATCCGCAAAGCCAGGGAAGAAAAGGAAATCGCGCAGGCCGAGTCTGAAAGAAAAGAACAGGAACTGCAGGTGCGCATTCTGGAAACCCGTTCAAAATATCTGGAAGAGCAGGCAAAAATTCCATCTGCCCTGGCTGAGGCTTTTGCAAAAGGCAATCTGAAAATTGAGGATTATTTCAAAATGGGAAAATTCTCGCCGGAAAACATACACAGCTTCAGCACATCCGGGCAGCCGGATCAGAGTAAGCCGATTTCTGAAAATGAAAATACCGGTTCAGTCATCAGAATTGCAAAATGAACCGCAAAAATCATGCCAAAAAAAGTTGAAACATTATATGTTAAATTTTATTTTTGTGTGATAATTCTGTCTGAGCATCAGGTCATATCCTGATGAAAAATGACAGATCGTCTGAAACTTGGCATGAAAATTGCTGTCCGCATAACACGCATTTTTTCATGTTTTAACATAAAAAAAAGCTTAACAACTAACTGGTTATACCTTTCTAAACATTGAAAATATGAAAACCAACTATTATAATTTTGATGAAGATAAATCTGATATTAAAGAATTACTGTCTTTAATTGATAATCTTAAAACTCAGATTGATAAGAAAAAATCTTTACAAAAAGAACATTGGTCAGCAGTTCAGGAAAAACTTCGTATTGACTGGACATATGATTCCAATGCTATTGAAGGCAGTTCTCTGACAAGAGGAGAAACATTGTTTTTTTTAAGAGAAGGACTGACAGTTGAAGGAAAACCTTTCAAGGATTTTCTTGATGCAAGAAATCATGCTGAGGCAATTGACTGGCTCTATGAGGTGATAAAAGACAATCGGCCTGTTTCTCAGGGACTGATAAAAGAAATGAATGCCCTGCTTTTGTCAGGAGTCAAATATACAACGGCAATAAATCAGAGCGGTCAGAAAGTCCGAAAACCTGCCAGTCCCGGAAAATACAAAATTTTGCCTAATCATGTTTTACAAACAGATGGAACCATTCATTTTTATACCGATCCGATTCATGTGGCAGATGAAATGGAAGTCCTGTGCGGATGGATTAATGAAAATACTGAAAACAGACATCCTCTTGTTGCTGCATCAATAGCTCATTACAATATGGTAAGAATTCATCCTTTTGATGACGGTAACGGGCGTGGCGCAAGAATTCTTATGAATCTGATTTTAATAAAAAGAAATTATCCGGTTGCAATTATAAAAAACGAAAATCGCCGAAAATATCTGACAGCACTGAATCAGGCGGATAAGGGTGATATTGCACCTTTTTTAAAACTGATTGCCGATTCACTGATAGACACAGAAACTGTTATCATTGACGAACTGCAGCGATTAAAAAATAATATCTAAAAAATCAAATCTGTTATAGTGAATGATATGAGGAATCTGTTCTCAATAGTATTTTAGGTAGTGGGACTTCTCATGCTGATTTTTTTAATATATAAATCAATATGTTATTTATAATCAGTATAAGCAGTATCATGGATGTATCGTATAACTATTTGTATTTATTATATATAGACAAAAAAATCAGCATTTTTTTTGAAAACATAATAATATAAGATAGTTAAATTTTAATCAGTTCGTGCAGACCCAATACCCAACTGCGTAACTCCTAAATTGATAATTTAAAATTAATAATATCTGATATTTCAAATTTGTGTAATGTGAATTCAGTTGTTTTTCCAAAAAAATTGATCGAATTACACCATGTCTGAATCGTTCGGACAAGTAAACACATGGAACTCTGAAATATAAATGATCAAAAAATTCGTTTGCGTATTTCGGCAGATTAAGAAGAATGCGTCGGATTCAGGGGCGCAGAGCGGGAAAATTGAAAAACGAATCTGAGAAAGGAGAGCGGATATGAAAAGACATCTTGATGAAGTGCTTGAAAGCATAGCCGAGGAATATGGTGATAATATTCTTGAAGCCTCCAGACACTATATTGAAGTGGATATCGGGAAACGCGCAGAATTGCTGGGCTATCCAAGTTTAAAGGAAAAATACGGACAGGTATTTGCAATCGTGCCTTTAAAGCATCCGTTAGATGGAATGAAAGTCAGAGTTGACGGAAGAACATTCGTGAATTATGCTCAGTATGAATCCGGAATTGCAGTTCCCGGTTATATTGCTGATGAGGCAGTTCAGCCATATAAGCCATTCATACCGAATGACAGTATGATTCTCAATTTTGCGTGATGAGGTAAGATATAACTATTTCAATTTTTTCAAAATTGAAACTCAGGAACTTTTACAATGGCTGCAAATAAGAAATTAAAAATTCTTCATGTGCTGGGGCAGCGTCCGGACTCGACCGGCAGCGGTATTTATCTGCAGTCAATGATGCGTGAAGCGGCTGAATGCGGTCATAAAAATTTTATGATCGCCGGCATTCAGCCAGACAGCGATGTGGAACTGCACGGTATTTCTATGGAGCAATGCCGCTTTGTCCGCTTCAGCGGGGACGATATTCCATTCCTGATCCCCGGCATGACAGATATTATGCCCTACCCAAGCACGCGGTTTGCCGATCTGTCCGAACAGGATATCGAAAAATACGAAACGGTTTTTTCATCTGTGCTGACAGAAAAGGTGAACCGTTTTTGTCCGGATATCATTCACAGCCATCACAACTGGCTGATCAGTTCCCTGGCTCGGCGTCTTTTCCGGAATATCCCGGTGGTGACCACCTGCCACGGAACAGATCTTCGTCAATTCCAGAACTGCCCTCACCTCCGCGAAAAGGTATTGAGCGGATGCCGACATTTGGATGCTGCCATGGTGCTGACCGGGGATCAGAAGGATTACATGGTGATGAACTACCGGCTGCCGCCGGAAAAAATCATAGTCACCGGTGCCGGTTACAATGATTCCCTCTTCACCGCGGGTTCCAAGCCCTCCCCTCCGCCCGTGCAGGTTGTTTATGCAGGCAAACTCATAAACGCCAAGGGGCTGCCCTGGCTGATCAAAGCACTGAAAACAATTAAGAAGCCTGAATGGCAGCTTCACATCGCGGGAGGCGGAAGCGGCAAAGAAAAGGAGGAATGCATGAGCCTTGTCCAGGGACTCGGAGAACGGGCTGTGGTGCATGGTCAGATACCGCAGGCTCGTCTGGCGGCCGTTTTTAAAAATGCCCATATTTTTGTCCTGCCATCCTTATTTGAGGGATTGCCTCTGGTTATGCTTGAGGCTCTGGCAAGCGGCTGCCGGGTGGCAGCCACAGATCTGCCCGGAGTTATGGAGGTTGCGGGCAATATGAAAGCCGATTACATCACCCTGATCAGTACACCGCGTTTGAGGAATATGGACCAGCCCTATCCGGAGGATTTGACTGCTTTTGAACAGAATATAGCGCAGGCACTTAGAATCCAGATGGAAGGAGCAGTCAGAGTTCCCCGGATCGACCTTTCCCTGATTGAGGATGATCTCTCCGTTTTTACATGGAAAGGCGTATTCAACAGGGTTCAGAAGGTCTACTTCAAAGTGATTTGACATCAGATGGCCTGTTTGTCAGAGATATTCATGTGCTGCCATCTTCGATGACATTGCGAAACAAACATATAGCATTGATAATACAGGATTAAATGATACATACGCCCCGCCATCGAAATATCACGGTAAAACGCCTGGTTCTTGATTTTTACCAGTTCATCCGTTCTCAGTCGCTCGTGACCGGATGGTTCGGACCGCAATTTAAACCAAGCCGGGAATTTGCGGAAATTGATATCACCTACAAGTGCAATTTGAAATGTTTCAACTGCAACCGTTCCTGTACACAGGCACCCAGCGATACGGAAATACCGGTTTCAATGATTGAGGAGTTTATCCGGGAAAGTGTTGAAAAAAAAGCGCAATGGAAAAGAATCCGAATCATGGGCGGAGAACCGACCCTTCACAGCCGTATTTTTGATATTATCGAACTGCTGGAGGATTACCGGTCAGTTCATAATCCGGGTGTCAGGCTGGTAATCTGCACAAATTATTTTGGAAGAAAAGTTCACGAAGTATTGGAGAAACTGCCCGGCGGCATTATCATTAAAAGTACGCTCAAGACAAGCCGCGTGAACCTGTTCAGACCGTTTAACATAGCTCCGGCTGATACACGGTTAAACCGGTTTTATGATTATTCCGGCGGTTGCCGAATTATTGCAGAATGCGGTTTGGGGTTAACCCCATCCGGATATTATATGTGTGCAATTGCCGGCGGCATAGACCGCATATTTCAGTATCATCTGGGAAGACAAAGCCTACCCGACCAATCAGACAACATGGCAGATCAGATGTCAGCGTTTTGCCGGTTGTGCGGACATTTTGGTTTTCAGTGGCCGGTAAGAAAGGAAAAGATGTCCCCTTCCTGGCAGAAAGCATTGAACGCATATCGCATTTCGCAAAAACCGCAGCCGGACGTATCCCCATAATCTGCTGGTCAGGCGGATGCGGCTGATATCGCACCGCTTACCTCGTTGTTAAATTTTTTCATAAAAAAGAGGATAAGGAGAATGTTTAGATAATTATGGACAGACTGACATTTGAAAGATTAAGAGATTTGCCGGATAAAGAAATTCTGGATGATATTTCTTTCAAAAAAAGAGAATACAAACACATTAAGTTTTGATAATATCAGAGTTTATAACTCTATGGGAATTGATTTATTGCTTAACGGAAAATATAAACCTGATATTCCGTCAGTCAGATTCAATTTCTGTGTCCGTGGCACAGGCCCTGTATGCAGAATTGAGGTCAACAGTTCCATACATGGAGAAAGCGGACGTACACATAAACATTCTTTACAAAAAGAGAGTTGTCCGAGGCGGAATCTTCCGTATGCGCAATCGAGAGACGATTTAAAAGATAAAGATACCGGACAAATATGGGAAATTCTCTGTAAGCAGTCTAAAATAAACCACAAGGGAATATTTATTAAACCCGATGGATAGGGAAAGGTAAAGATATGATAATAAATTGTGAAAACATAATGGAATATCTCAAATCTTTTTCATTGGTAAAAGATTGTGATATAATAAAAAGCGGAGATTTGCGTATCGCAACACCTTTTAATTATCCGAACGGTTCACATATCGATCTGTTTCTGAGAAAAAATGATGACTTATTCGGTAGTTATGTTCTTTCAGACTTGGGGCAGACAGCGGATTATACTGACGATATGCAGTTCAATCTGTGGGCAACAAAAAAAAGACGGACAATAATTGATGATATTTGCAATTCTCTTAATATATTGCAATCAGACGGACAATTTCAGATACAACTAATTCCTGAAGATTTTAAACAATTTTATAATCCAATTGTAAGACTGTCTCAGGCATGTATAAGAATCAGTGATCTGGTTTTTACACAAAGACTGACAATCAGCGGGACCTTTCAGGATGAGGTTGAAGAATTTCTCTCTGTAACTCATTTGAAATATGATCCTGAAATAATTTTGAAAGGTGATTTTGATAATGAAGTAAAAGTTGATTTTAAAGTATACGGGAGGAATATTATTTCTTTAGTTCAAACACTGTCAGCGGGGACAAACAGTCATGCAGTTTCCAATGAAATATTCAGAAGATGGTATGACATTAAGTCGTACAAAGGCAGCAATCAGTTTTTAACCGTATATGACCAAAGTTACAATACTTATCGTAATGATGATATAAAAAGATTATCTGAACTGTCTGTCGTTTTCGGTTTTCCCAAAGAACAGGAACAGATAATAGAAAGCCTTGCAGCATAAAAAAAGATTAATCCATCGTTCAAGCGGACAGAACAGTTTAATTTATTTTTGGCTGACAAAGGAGCAATTTGAAAACAGACAGATGCTCACGGATAGCATAAAGCAGGCCGGTTTCATTGCTTTACGCCATGAGTGGTGGCATTTTGACGGTATGCAAAAAGAACTGGCACGAAATAAATATAAGATAATTGAATAAGTTATAACCAACAGGCGGAGCGGTCAGGGCGGATAATCCGTCCGGCCGATCAGAAAAAGAGGAATACTTATGGATGAAATACTGTCGGGTCTGTCGCAGTCCAAAACGGTTTTTGATGAAAAATCGGCAAGTTTCAATGATTATAAAATTTTTTCCATTATCGGGGAACTGAAAGCAGAGATCGCAGGACTGAAGAACGGACGCCTCAGCGAACTGGAAAACCGGGTTGCCTCTCTGTATTCAGAAAATCAGGAACTCATTAAAAACAATGAGGAAAAAGCCTCTGTTTTGCAAAATCTGGAAAAACAGGCCGCCTTTCTCCAGAGTGAAAATCAGGAGATCCGCAAAAATGCTGATGGGAAAATCACAGAACTGTGGACAGAAATCCTGTCCCATAATAAGCGGATCAGCGATCTGCACATAGAAAATCAGGGCATCCGCAAAAGCTGTGAGGAAAAAACAGCCGGTTTGCAAAACCAAATCCGGGAACTGGAAAAGCGGAATGGATCTTTGCAGACCGAAAATCAGGACATCCGCAAAAACTTTGATGAGAAAATTGCAGCACTGCAGGCAGAAATCCGGGAATTGGAAAAACTGAAAACCGCAGTTGCAGAACTGCTGGAAAAGAAAAAGGCTTTAAAGGAATTTGTGGAAATACTGAATACATCCGGCAATGAACTGAAGAAAAATGTGGAAAGTCTGAAAAGTGAGAACCAGAAACTCCGGCAGGAAATGGATGGGATAAAGGCAAAACAAAAGGGAATTGAAAGCCTTTTTGCAGGATTTGCCTATGATCACAACAAACTGTTTAATCCTCCCATATATACGGAAAAATATGCGGACTGACATGCGTTGTGCTGAAAAGGTCTGAATTTTTTTTCATTCATCAGTCATTGGCATGTATCAGAATAACCTGTTATAATCCCTCATTATTTTCAAAATTATAATGGTTTCCTGACAGGAAAATTTTATACAGTCTATTTTCTTACAAAAACATTACAGGAATTTTACCCGGAAATACTATGTTAAACGGAGATCCCATAAATCAGGGAGAGTTCACACAAAGATGGGCATTTTTTCCCATTGCGGCCGCATCCCGTTCCTTTTTTGAACTGGGGTTGGCCAGCGCGCAGATCATTGAATTCAGAAAAATTGCGGATGAATTTTACCATTCGGTTGCCAGAATGTATCCTTTGTGGAGAAAAATGCGGCCCTGGGTAAAAAAATACATTTATTTCTGGGCTTCTGAGCAGGAAAAAGCTGTTTTTACCCATCCGCTTGGCAAACAGCTTTTTGACATATGGCTTGAAAATGTGGGCGGGAAAAGATACGGACTGCGCGCGGATATAGAAGAAAAAATCAGATTTTTCAAATATCTGTTCATGAATCTCAATATTGCCCACAATCCGGATCTCAAGGAAAAATTTACCAATTACCAGAATCTGAATTTTTTCCTCAAACTGCTGCGGCCCAATATTGAATCCCATATCTATCTTACCCAGTCATTTCTCGTCCGCCCCATAAACAAAATGATACGCCAGTATCTTGAAATGGCAGTTATCACAGGCGATTATGAAATGATTCTCCGCAGATTTCCGCCGTATCACAATATGCTCTGGCTTAATCCAGCGCCCGGAGACCGGACAAGCCTTGACACGCGGGAGGGCTTTGATCTGACCATTATTTACAAACTGCCCATCAAATACAATATTGCACTTGAACTGGACAAGGTGCAGACCCGCAGCACCAACCGCTTCATCACCTGTGTGGCTGTGGAGGATCCCAGACAGGAACAGGAAAAACAGGCTGAAGTGGAAAAAATGGCAAAGGAACTCAAAGCCAGTGATGACGGGCCTGTGGATTTCCGGGATGGCAGGGTATGGAAAAAGGACGGGAGTGAGGTTTTTGCTTACGGCCCCCGCAGACAAAGGGCCATGCAGCTCCAGGCCGAGCTGAATCTGCTTAAAGCCAATCCCCGTCCCGGTACTGACAGCAGCCTGATTGTCCGTTTCCAACTGCTGCAGCCTGCCGAGGTTCTGCTGGAGGGTATCAACCGGAAAAGGGAAATTTCTCTGGAGGAAGTTGAGTATGTCTGGAAAGTGCTGGATATTCAGGAAGGGGAAATAAAAAAACCGGAAAAGGATCGCAGAAGCATTCTCCAGATTATTGCCGATGTTTTTGCCAATCCGAATCTGCCGGGCGTGAAACCTGACACCCTTGCCATTCTCAGTGAGGTCAAACGTCTCCGGGCAGATGTTTGTCAGGAGGATATAGAGGAAATCCGCAAAAAAGCACAGGAGGAAATCAGCAGACCCGGTCAGGCTGCTCCGGAAGATAAAATCAGAAAAATCAGAAATACAGAAGAAGACAAAATCCGGTGGGTGCAGAAAGAGGCTGAGGATCGGGCCTGGCAGTTTCTTATCAGCAGACTGCTGGAAGGAAAGGCCAAACCTCTGCTGCATGCCATGTGCCTCCGGCTGATGACAGACGGTTTTGATTTGGTTTTCAGTCTCTGGCCCCTGCTGACCGGCAAGGAACTGTCCATTTCCGAAGCAGGAGAGGTGCATATTTTCGGAGAGGAGACACAGCAGATTGAGGAAAAACGGGAAAACAGCAATGATGCCAGAAAGGTGGAAAAAAAGAGACAGATTGCCAGAATCAGCAAAACAAAGACATCGCCCGAAAGCAGCAGCAAAACTGTACTGCCCCTGCTGGATTTTCCCAAAGGGGATCTCGAAGATCTGATCAAAGGCATTTTCAACAAATATCTGGATATTTCCGCAGCAACTGCGCGTGCGCGCAGTGAACCCCGGCTTGCTGCACTGGTTCTGGAATACTGCCTCAAACCCAAAAGCAATCCCTATGTTTTCCGGGAAAAACTGACCCGGCATCTGAGAGAACATTATGAAATCCATTATAATTTTCTGGAAGAATATATCAAAAGCGACAAACGCCGTGATGAAAATCCCTCTGTTCTCAAGCATATCCACAAACTGAAACTGCGGCCTGCGACCCCTGCGGATCATCAGAATGCACAGAAACTGGAACCGCAGAATTATGTCATTGACTGGACCAAAGTCCATGAGCAGATTGACCATGATGTGGAAGGCATCATGGAAAAAATAGATACTGTAAGAGAACGTCTTTACAGTCCCAGCGGATGCAGCCGTCTGCTCTGTTTTATTGATCCCATCAGTGTGGAAGTGCAGATTGGTGATTTCTATTATGAGGGAAAGGGACTGAGCGAAGAGGAGGAATTTATTGCCAAACAGCAGGAACTGCAGTTTGAACTGTCCAAAGCTGAAAGTGCCAAACGCGCGGAAGTGGAAAAATTCGATATTGAAAGAAAAGGCACCAAACAACTGGCCATGATGAAACTGATCATGCTGGATGGCAAAAGAAAACTCGCGGAAAAAGAGGCAGCCACACTCCGCGATATTACCGAATATGATCTGAGAAAAGCCTTCAGCGAAGCCAAACTGCAGGCTGTGGAAAAACTCAAGGCCGGAGACATCAATGCCTATGCAAAACTGTCTCTGATCAAGGCACATTATGAAGGGGGCATTCAGGCAGTGGAGGAAATTCTGGAAAAATCCCCGAATCTGCTCAGAGCCATTTCCCCGGATCAGTATAAAATGATGATGATTACCAAAGTGAAGCAGCGGCTTGTGGGGATTCTGGAAAAAAATCCTGACCAGATTGACAGGGTTACAGTTGCAATGCTGCTGAGTCAGGATTTCAAGGATATTGTGGCCTCGGATCTGCATAAAGATCTCAACAAGATATTTGCCGATATTATCAAAAACATCCGCTATGTCATGCCACATATCCCCATGTCAGGCATGCAGGGAATGAGGGAATCAAATCAGCCCCAGCAGGGGCGGGCTTTGGAAATGGGAACAGGGCAGGAAAATGAAACACAGACAGCAGATGTGGAGGTGTTTCCGCGCACGGATGGGGACTCAGGCGGGGCAGACTGAAAAAAACATGAAAACCGGGTTGAATAATTGCTGAGACAGGATTATAATAATCAGATATGTGAAAAGCCGGTCTTTTTCTGCAAACACACTGTTTTCAGAAAAATGCGGATCTTCCGGTTTTTCGCAGGTTCATTGTCAGTGATGGATTCACAAAAAATCCGGATTCCTGTTTTTCCCGTGATTTTTCTGGATTCACCATAATTGCAGTTTGTATAAATTTGTATAAACAGATCATGGTAAAAGGAGCATAACACAATGAAAATGAAAACATTCGGTATGGTCATTTTCCTTATTCTGACTGCCGGAACCCTCTGTTTCGGAACAGGGGGGGAAGCAGATAAAACCGGTGGAGCAGGAGATGCTGTAAATCAGGCAGACAAAACAGCGGCACCGCTTGCCTTTGCCCCCCAGCCCGTGCATGAGTTTGATCCTGTCCTGGACGGAGATGAGGTTATCTACAGCTTTGTGGTTCAGAACAAAGGGGACGCGGAACTGCAGATTGAACGCGTCAATACCGGCTGAGGCTGCACACTTGCTTCTTTCACGAAGCAAATCCCTGCCGGCGGCGGGGGAAAAATTGAAATAAAAGTCAACACAACAGGTTATGGCGGAAGAAAGCTGTCCAAGAATATTACGGTGTTCACAAATGATCCGGATCCGGCACGCAAACAGATCAGTCTGACGATCCAGGGAAATGTGAAACAGTTTGTCACCATCAGTCCGAACCGTGTCCGTATGACCGGGCAGGTGGGGAATGAGATCAAATCAAAGGTGAGCATTGTTCCGCAGCCTGAGTATCCGTTTAAAATTCTTGAGGTGAAAACCGAAGGACCTGACAATATCCGGGTGGATATGGAATCTGTTCAGAAGGAAAATGTGACGGAATATCTGCTGACAGTGGTGAATCTGAAACAGGCAAAAACACGATATGCGGATAATATCATTCTGAAAACCGACAGTCCTATCAGACCGGAACTGAAGATCAATGTATATGGCAATATCTTTGATCCTCCGCCTGCTGCACCGGACAAAACAGATGCGAAACCTGAATCCGGGAAAGCCAACTGAATGGTGAATGTCAGAGAAATCAAAGCCGTGATTCTGGACTGTGACGGCGTGATGTTTGATACGGCCAATGTCAACCGCATTTACTACAACCGCATTCTGCATCATCTGGGAAAGGCTGAAATGACGGACAGGGATTTTGCCTACGCGCATATGCACACGGCAGATGAATCCCTGTCCCGTCTGTTTCCTGATCCTGCGGAATATGCGGCCGCGCAGGCTTTCCGCAAAATCATGCCCTATGGGGATTTTATACCGCATATGGAGCCGGAGCCTTTTCTGAAGCCACTGCTCAGAAAGCTTCGGCCCCGGTATAAAACCGCGATTGCCACCAACCGGACAGACACCATGCCCAGGGTGCTGGCTGAATTTGATCTGAAAGATGATTTTGACATGGTGGTGACTGCGCTGGATGTGGAAAATCCCAAACCCCATCCCGAAGAACTGCTCAAAATACTGGATCATTTCAGACTGTCCCCTGTGCAGGCTTTGTATGTCGGAGATACGCAGTTGGATGAAATGGCTGCAAACGCCGCGGGTGTGGCGTTTGCAGCCTTTAAAAATCCGGATTTGGCTGCGGATTTTCATATCTCCGGTCTCAAAGAGATTGCAGATATTCTGGGATTGTAAGGTGATTTCCAGAAAAGAATATCCCGTCAAAGCGCAGCATAAGCTTCCGGACTGTGCCTGTAAACTGAAATGGGATATTTTTTACAAACCCTTAATCCGGGTTCAGAAATAAAGGAATATCCGGCTTAATCCTCTAAATCCGGGTTCAGACAAAAAGAAATCCCAGCCCTGATTTGCAGGGCTGGGAATAATGAGAACGGCATTACTGAATAAGTAAGTCAGCGAAAATTTTCGCGCATCAAAAAATTCAGGTTCCCCCAAAAAAAACCGCTTTTCCGTGTGAGAATTTCATAATCCTTCAAATTCCGGCGGAGGTTGAATATCCATGCGAATGTCCTTTCCACTACCCTCCGCATTTTTGCCAGATTAAAACATTTTTCTTCTTTTTCAAAAGCCGGTTGACTGATGTACTGTGATTGCATATCATCAGTTCCTGACTGGATACTGATGAACATTCCGGACAAACAGGGAATACAGAAGGTGCGTAATTATCAGTTCCTCATTGCTGCAAAAAACTGAAAATTCTTGAATCCGGGCTGAAGGATATGAAGGAAGAACTTAAAGTGATTTATGAAAATAAATATCCCGGTTCAGTTCACAGGCACAGGGAACAGGGAACAGTCCGGAAGCTTATGCAGCTTTGGCGGGATATTCTTTTCCGGAAATCACTTAAATCAGAGACAGTTCCATGCTGAAAGCGTATGTCAGAAAAATTTCCGTGTTCGCTTCCTTTCCCAAAGAAACGCAGAAAACAGCAGAATAATCTTTTAATGAAAAGGATGGCCTGAATGAATAATGTCAATGTGGACAGACTCAGAAAATTTGTTGCCCCGGAATTCGTTTTTGGAACAGGGGCCAGGTTTCTTTTGGACAATTATCTGAAAATCTATGAAATCAGGAGACCCATGCTGGTAACTGACCCTGGCGTGTCCGCAGCAGGATGGGCCGGGGATATTGCCCGGATTCTTGATCAGACCGGGGTGAAATACACTGTTTTTTCACAGGTTACGCCCAATCCCAAAGACAGCGAGGTTATGACCGGCGCGGAAATCTACCGCAAAGAAGCCTGTGATGCAATTGTGGCTCTGGGTGGCGGAAGTCCCATGGACTGTGCGAAGGGAATCGGCATTGTATGCGCCAACAAAGGGCATATCAGTGATTATGAAGGGGTTGACAAAATTCCAGTGCCCTGTCCGCCGCTGATCTGCATTCCCACCACCGCAGGCTCTGCTGCTGATGTTTCCCAGTTTGCCATTATCACAGACACGCTGCGCAGGGTCAAAATGGCTATTGTCAGCAAGGTGCTGGTTCCGGATGTCTCCCTTATTGATCCGGAAACCACATTCACGATGGATCACGAACTGACTGCGGCCACAGGCATGGACGCGTTTGTCCATGCAGCAGAAGCACTTGTTTCAAATGCGAATTCTGCCATAACCGATCTTCATGCTTTGGAAGCCGTGCGGCTGGTGTGCAGAAATCTGAAAGGGGCCTGTGAAAATCCCCGCAGTGAGGAATTCCGCAAAGGCATGATGCAGGCCAGTCTTTTTGCCGGTCTGGCCTTTTCCAATGCCAGCTTGGGCGCGGTTCATGCAATGGCCCACAGCCTGGGCGGATACAGGGATATTCCCCACGGAAAATGCAATGCAATTCTTCTGCCCCATGTTGTGGAGTATAATTTCGGGGCCGCAGAAGAATCCTATATCCGGATGGGAAAGGCCATGAATCTGAATATGAATGAAGAAAAACCGGATGAGTGCAAAGAGGCCATTCTGAATGCCATCCGATCACTTCTGAAATCCCTGGGCATAGATCAGTCACTGGGAGAATTGGGGATTCGGCCAGATGATATTCCCCGGCTGGCTGTAAATGCCATGCAGGACCCCTGCATTCTGACCAATCCCCGTGACCCGGACATTCTTGATATGGAAAAACTGTATGCAAAGGCCCTCTGACGAAAAAGACAGCAAAGAACAGTTGCGCCGCCAGGTGCTGGGTCTGGGGGAAAGTTCACATCAGAAAAGCTACTATCCCCAGCTTCAGCAGCGGCTGCGGGAACTGGAACGGCTGCGCCTGCTGCTTGACCACAGCGCAGATGCTCTGTTCTGGACTGAGGTTCCTTCGGGACGGGTGCTGGATATGAATGCAAGGGCTGAAATCTTTATTGGGCAGATACATGATGATAACTCCCCGCTTTTCCTGAAAAACATCCTTTCATCTCCGGCATGGCAGATGGTCAGGGAACTGTTTTCAGGCAATTTGCTTATTTCAGGCCAGGGCAGGACAATTGAAGCGGATCTGCTTTCTGTTACAGGAAAACAGATTCCTGTGGAAATGAGTGTGGGCTTTCACAGGATTGAGGACAGAATTTTTGCTATGGTGGTGGCCCGTGACATTACGGAACGCAAACGGGCACAGGAAGAACATGCCCTGCTGGAAGCACGGCTGCGCCATTCCCAGAAAATGGAGGCTGTTGGGCAACTGGCAGGCGGTGTGGCCCATGATTTCAACAATCTGCTGCAGGTGATTCAGGGAAACGGGGATCTGATGCAGTTGCAGACTGCGCCGGATGCTCCGGTCCGGAAATACATCTGTGAAATCATGAAAGCAGTGGATCGGGCCAGATCCCTTGTGCGGCAGTTGCTGACCTTCAGCAGAAAAGAGGCACCCAAACCCCGGTATCTGGATATGAACCGGTTGATCCAGAATCTGGTGAATATGCTCCGGCGTCTGATCGGGGCGCATATCCGGCTGATACTGAAATGTGATACTCCTCTCCCCCAGGTTTATGCTGATCCTGTTCAGATGGAACAGGTTCTGATCAATCTCTGCGTCAATGCCAGGGATGCCATGCCTGATGGCGGCAGCATTACCATAGAAACCGGAACGGAAAAGATTGAAAAGCAGACAGTTGCAGATGGACAGACAGAACCGCAGGGAGAAAATGTGATTTTTTCCGTATCTGATACAGGCTGCGGAATTGCGCGTGAGATTCAGGATCGCGTTTTTGAACCTTTTTTTACCACAAAAGAGGTGGGAAAGGGAACAGGGCTTGGTCTGGCAACTGTGTATGCCATTATTGAACAGCATAAGGGAAGCATCAGTTTTTCCAGTGAACCGGGAAAAGGAACCCGGTTTCAAATCAGCCTGCCTTCGGCCACAGGCCCGGAAAAAAAAAGCAAATTATCTGAAAATGCGCAGTCGCTGACAGGAAAAGGCGAAACCATTCTGGTGGCAGAAGATGATGCACAGGTTCGTCAAATGGATATTCATCTGCTTGAAAATGCAGGATACCGTGTGCTTGCTGCCAATGACGGAGACGAAGCCGTCCGTATTTTCATGCTGAATGCGGACAGGATTGATCTTGCTTTGCTGGATATGGTCATGCCGGGAAAAAACGGAAGGGCGGTTTTTGAGGTGATTCATAAGATCAACAGAGGTTTACCGGTTATTTTCACCACCGGTTACAGTTTTGACACGCCCCTGTCAGAACTTGTGCCGGAAGAAAACGCAAAACTTATTCCCAAACCCCATACATCTGAGCAACTGCTGGGAACTGTGAGAAAAATGCTGGACAGGTGGAAGATATGAAAAAAGGTGCAAAAAAAAGACAAAGCCCGTAAGGACTTTGTCTTTTTTGTTTCAAATCAAATTCAAATCAAATGGCAATTGCAAAGCGTAAGACTATTTGCTTCTTTTCCGTCTGAAAACACCGGCACCGACCAGTCCGCTGCCAAGCAGGAACATGGTGGCGGGCTCAGGAACCGGGTTTGTTCCGGGATCGCCAATAGGATTGAAAGTGGTCAGATGCGATACTGTGGGAATATTTCCATTCTTGCCAGCCAGTAAATGCTCTGTTGTCCAATTCCCGGAAGATGCTCCTTGTTCACCAAGCCAGTAAATTGCGTATCCAGTTGAAGCTTTAACCGTGTAATATTCTATTGCCTGATCACCGGTAGACCAAGTTCCACGAGGGGATTCATCATACTCCACAGACATTAAAGATGAGGCCATGTCCGGATAATCAACCCTATCGTAATAGGTTAATTCAACATCTTTAGCTGCATAGGCATTAGCAGTAAACCAGGATTCCAAAGCTGCTTCAAGATTATCTTCTTCAAAATTCCCTGTCACTCCCGGATCATTATTGGGATTTGTAACAGTAAACAAATACGTTCCACTATACTCATACTCAGCAACAACATCGCTTATATAATAACTTAAAGCATTTGCATTATTTACAAGACCAAAAACCAAAACCACCATACAAATTGAAATCAAAAACTTTTTCATAGCTGCCTCCTTAATTCGGCAACCCGGCTGTCTTACCCATTAAGACCCGTAGCTTTCCGTCCTCACCTCACGATGAGTTTGGCTTTTTCAAAAAATAAATAAAATGAAATATCAAAAAAGACAATAATGCACGTAAACAGAAACACACAAAACAAAAACTTACGGTCTTACTCCATTGCGTTAGTGCCAGTACACCTCCTTATTATATTGTCAATTTCTTAAATTCTTAAAAAGCGGCTGTCTGTAACAGACACCTGTTCTTAAATTCTTAAAAAGCGACTGTCTGTAACAGACACCTGCTTTTCTGTTCCGCTTTGCAGAGGATTTGGCGTTTCCACTTGGTTTTGTATATGCAAGTATTATGCCATAGCATCGGTTTGTTCAGACAGAAACAACAAAGAACTTTAAGTCGCTTTGTTTGTTTACATGCAAATACAGTGCCAAAGAACCGATTGTGCTACAAGGATTTTGGATAAGAAAGGATTTTTTGTAAGCAGGAATTGCTGATTTCCTCAAATCCTTTCTTATGCAAAATCCTTGTAGTTACTCCTATGCAAATACAGTGCCAGAGAACCGATTGTGCTACAAGGATTTTGGATAAGAAAGGATTTTTTGTAAGCAGGAATTGCTGATTTCCTCAAATCCTTTCTTATGCAAAATCCTTGTAGTTACTCCTATGCAAATACAGTGCCAAAGAACCGATTGTGCTGCAAGGATTTTGTATAAGAAAGGATTTTTTGTGAGCAGGAATTGCTGATTTCCTCAAATCTTTTCTTATGCAAAATCCCTGTAGTTATTTCAGGAATTGCTGATTTTCTGAAATCCTTTCTTACGCAAAATCCCTGCAGTTGGTGAAAAGTGCAAAAAAAATCCATGCTGGGGAAAGACAAAATCCGGCACAAACTCTCATGCCTTTTGGAATAATAAGACATACTGTCTGTATTTTCTGAATAATCATTATGTTAAAAATTTCCTGCAAATTTTGGAGTAAGCAGAATGTCTGTTTTTCCTGTATGCAGAAAACTCCAAATTTTGGAGATGGGGCTCCAAAAAACTGATGTAAGATAAAGACAGTCAGTTTTAAAGACTTTCCAAAAAATAAAATATACTGTTTCAACTTTGGTTTTTTATGGCACAGAAATTGCCTTTGATCAGGAACATGCCTTTTCAGCCTGTCCAAAGAGTTTTTCAGGTCAGATTTCCGGTTCTGACTGCCCTGCAAAAATTATGCCGAAAAAACCAAAGTTAGATCGTTAATATCATTGGATTTCATGCGTTCTCCTCCTTTTTCCAGGCAATAGCTGTTTTCGGGCTGACCTGTTTACAGGACAGATCGCCGATGCAAAAGGCTTCATTGACCGAAACCTTTCCCTGTTCATCTACAGCAAAACTGGAACACACTAATTCCTTCATGCACTCGTATTTCAGACTGCATTTGCGTTGTCAATTTCAGCAAAAGATGGCTTAAATCCAGTTTTTTCTTTTGGCTGCGGTGGAATTTCAGCATACAGGGATGCCGGTGCAATAACTACGCTGAATCATGGCCTGTTGCAGCAGTTGCGTAAGTTCGGCCTGATGGTAAGGTGTCGCATTCATAAATCTTCTTTATGCCCAGTCCTTCCAGCACCCGCGAATGGGAATTTTTTTCCGCGGGGCCGTTGAAATATTGCTTATTGAGAAAGTGTATTCAATATATATATAATTTCCTCCATACCAATTTTGCCATCGTTGTTTACATCCGCTCCCATGCTTATATTACTGTAATTTATTCCAGCTAAAATCTTTAAACCAATTATGGCATCAGCCAGATTGACACCATCTAATCCATTTATATCGCCTATACTGTTTTTTAAATCATCCCACCATAGATTATAAGTATTTCCTGTATTTCCATAAAACACCTTAATGTAGTATGTTCCGGAATTTGGAACTGTATAGTTGATAAATTCATCATTGTCAGTGCTTCTTGAGGATGTAATAAAATTACCGGTTGAATCATAGAAAGAGACATCTATATCACCATCAGAATGTGTGAATCTGCAATCTATCTGAACCTTTTCATATCCAGGTGTTACAGCAATTTTGTACCAGTCACTATCCGCCTGAATACCTAACCCATTAATATTGGATAACCATACTGTCTCCTTTGAACTAATATCATATGCTGTCTGCAAAGTATCATTCTCTTCATAAGCGTCATCACCGGAAGACGGCGATACATCATCCCACCAAAGATCATAAGAATTCCCGCCATTTCCATAAAACACTTTCACATAGTATGTTCCTGAAGACGGCACAGTATAATCAATAAATTCTTCATCATCATAACTTCTTGAAGATTTTAAAAGAGAACCGTTTGAATTATAAAGGGAAATATCAATGTCACCATCTTCATGGTTAAATTTGCAATTAATCAGCAGACGTTCATAACCACCTGTAACATCAATTCTATACCAATCCTCATCTCTTTGTACAGATCTTCCATAAATGCTATGCAGCCATTGTCGCTCCCAGTTTGTTCCGGGATACCAAGCATACGAGATGGTGTCATTTTGTTCATAAATATCATCACCGTTTAGCAGAGACAGATCATCCCACCAAAGATCATATGTATTGCCTGCGTTGTCATAATAAACCTTAATATAATATGAGCCGGAAGAAGAGACCGTATAATCAATAAATTCTTCATCCTCAATTCCTCTTGAAGAAGTGAGAATGTTGCCATACGAATCATACAATGCAATATCAATATCGCCATCCGTGTCTGAAAAAAGACATTCAATGAAAAGCCTTTCATATCCGCTGGTAACATCAATTTTATACCAGTCGTTGTCCCATTGGATTGCCCATCCGTTCACCCGGTGAAGCCATTTCTGTTCCCAGTTTGTTCCATTAGTCCAGGCCGATGAATATGTGTCATTGGGTTCATAGGCATCATCCCCCGAAGTAGGTGAAATATCATCCCACCAAAGATCATACGTGTTACCGGCGTCATCATAATATACTTTAATATAATATGTTCCTGCTCCGGAAACCGTATAATCAATAAACTCATCATCAGTGATGCTGTTTGATGATGTCAGGTAGTTTCCTGATGCATCATACAAAGTGATATCAATATCTCCGTCAGCATGGAAAAAACGACAATCTACCAGCACACGTTGGAATCCGGATGTGACATCAATTTTAAACCAATCATCATCTGATTGAATGCCATATCCGTCGATGGTATGGAGCCATGTATTTTCACGATTGCTAAAATCATAACTTTCATCAATAAAATCATTTTGTTCATATGTATCGTCAGCGCTTGAAGCAATGAGATCATCCCACTGAAGATTATAAGTATTGCGTGCATTTCCATTGTAAACCCTGATATAATAAGTTCCACTGGCAGGAAGCAGAAAATCAATTGTTTCATTATCGGTTAATGTTGTGGATGACCTGATCAGCGTTCCTGCCGAATTATATACAGCAATATCAATGTTTCCATCAGTATGGGTAAAGTTGCAGTTAAGTAATAGTCTTTCATATCCAGTTGTTATATATATTTTATACCAGTCGTCGTCCCCCTGAATTCCATATCCGTTGATGCTGGAAAGCCATACAGTTTCACTGTTGCTGAGATCATAAGCCGTTGCCATTGTATCATTTTCTTCATAATTATCATCTGCGACAGGCGGTTGTAGGTCATCCCACCACAAATCATATGTATTACCCGCGTTGCCATAGAACACCCTGATATAGTATATTCCTGAAGAAGAAACCTTGTAGTCAATAAATTCATTGTTATTCAGGCTTCTTGATGAAGTAAGAAGGCTGCCGGATGCATTGTATAATTGTATATCAATATCACCGGAGGAGTGCGCAAACCGGCAATCAATCAGTACCCGTTCATATCCGGCTGTTACGGATATTTTATACCAGTCCGAGTCTGCCTGAATGCCTAACCCATTGATATTAGATAGCCATATTATTTCTTTTGTGCTTAGATCATAAGCCGTTGCCAACGTATCATTATTTTCATATGCATCATCTGTTATGCCACCGGCTGCAAAATTGACTTCCCAGAGATTGGTTACGGATGTATTATTGACAGATTTTTGAATGGAAACATTTTGTGATGTAAAAGTATAACCGCTCTTTGTGGCACTGATCGTATAAGATGAATCCGAAGAAATACGGGGAAAGGCATACAGCCCATTGGCATCGCTGACATCCGAATAAGTGCCGCCACCGCTGCGAGTCGCAAAAACCGAAGCCCCCTGAAGGGGATTGCCGTTTACATCCGTCACTCTGCCGCTGATGATTTCTCCTGTTCCACTATTATATATATTATATACGCATTTATAAACACTTGTAAAGCTCGGATTACTGTCAATGTTTGGCAGATTATACCATGCATCATCACTGCCGGACCACCCCATATTTAAATGATGATATAGAGAAGATAAATGGTACCCATAGCCATCCGCAACAATGGCATGTCCTCCGGCGGTGCCAGTAATTCCTAACATAACGGGTATGCCTGCATTTAAATTTGAATTGATCATTTTATTCAAATCGGACGATACAATGGTATTGCCGTTATTATATCCTTTAATGGCATTGCTGTAATCAAAGGTATTCACAAACGCATCCGCCGCTTTACGCGTATCTGTTCCCGAACCGCTGTCCGTATATGACATATTTACAGAAACCCCAGCATCATGGGTAAGAGTGCCTATTGCCTGTAACTGTGTGGCTGTTGATGTCGAAGTCGGAACTAATGGCATACTGGTCCAGTTATATACACCTCCGCTTCCATTGCCACCTCTCAGCTTCCTGCTCTGTGAGACCCCATCAACATAAATGTTAAAAGACGGGGTGCCGACTCCGGTATTTGGATGATTAAAAAAACGCATAATTTGTGACATGGCAGTTGCAACACAACCGCATGGATAATGATTTGGTGTGTAATAATTATAGCAATAATTGCCAGAAACTGTTCCCTGGCTCCATCTGCTTTGAATCAAAGGTGTTACTCTTGGATCATTGATGGTGGATAATCCATAATCCAATGATGCATCGTAATTTAACAGGAATGTCCATTTTTCATTTGCTTTTTGTGATGAAGGCGTTATACGCCCTCTTCCGGTAAGTCTTTTATCAAGATTCAATTCGATCTGTTCAGATATTCTTGAAGATAAATCATTTAAAAGAAGAGAGATAATCGGATTTTCTGCAGAAAGATCGAATACTCCTGTGCTACTGAATGCGATGACAGGCTCAATCAAATCATCTGCCGAAATGATTATATATCCGGCGGGTGATAAAGAAATGACATAATAAATGGGATTTATGCCATCTGCATCGTAAAATGTTTCCGTTTTTTCGATTGCAGTGCTCAGTGTGGCAGATAAAGGGGTGCTGTCAAGAGTCAGCAGATTGGCTGCAATAGTTTCAGCCTGTTCTTTGGTCGTTGTTTGAGCTGCCAACATATTAACCATGCAAATTAACCATATAAAAAAAATAGATATTATTAACTTTGCCCTTTTCATATGTCTTCCTCCATTACTCCATTAAAAAATACCTCATTAAAATTATTAGGATAAAATCCGGAATTAAATGACTGGATAATCCAGAATGGTTGTCCATCTGTGATAATTTACAACATAAGAATCAGATATTCCCGGATTCTGCTACAGAAATTGGTAGTGGGTCTACACGAACTGATTAAAATTTAACTGCTTTATATTATTATGTTTTTACTGATTTTTTTAATTTATAAATCAATATATTAATATTACAAAAAATCAGTATGAAAAGTATCATGGAGTATCATATAACTATTTGTATTTATTATGTATAGATAAAAATCTGTATTCTATAAAAACATAATAATATAAAGCAGTTAAATTTTAATCAGTTCGTGTAGACCCTCTACCGAATTTTTTATAAGCAGGGATTGCTGATTCTTTGAAACCCCTTCTTATATAAAATCCCTGCGGTTTTACATGCAAATATGGTGCCAATGCTACAAGAATTTTTTGGTGGGTCAAACCAGTTGATAATGTCATCCCTTCCGGAATTCTGATTTGTTTTTTCAGATTTTTTCTGTAATAATATCAATCCTTGCGAATTTTTTCCGTCCCGGTGCTGGCATCAGATCAACCGGTTTGACCCACTACCTAATCATTATGTTAAAAGTTTCCTGCAAATTTTGGAGTAAACAGAATGTTTGTTTTTTCTGTATGCAGAAAACTCCAAATTTTGGAGATGAGGCTCCAAAAATATGATCTGCAATCAGTCTTATGCCATAATTTCAATCTGACTAAGCCCATCTGAAAGTCTTTCTATTTTGATCTGTGTCCGAATTTCATCCTCCAGCCTTTTTACATGGGAAATCACACCCACCATTTTTCCGTTGGCTTTGATATTCTTCAAAGCAGATATGACCCTGTACAAAGTTTCATCATCCAGCATACCAAAACCCTCATCCAGAAAAAGAGATTCAATCTTCCGGTCACTGCACGCCATTTCCGAAAGCCCCAGAGCCAGCGACAGACTTGCCAGAAAACTTTCTCCTCCGGAAAGTGTTTTCACGGATCTGCGCATTCCCTTATGCCGTATATCCTCAATTTCAAGACTCATACCTGAAGGATCCCGGCGCCGGATATAATAATGCCCGCTCAGTTCCTCCATATGCCGGTTGCTTTTCTCCAGCAGCCGGTTAAGCATGAAATGCTGAATCTGCTTACGGATTTCCGGTTCATCACCGGATTCCATAAGACTTTTCAGGGAATTGAGCCGGTGACAGCGTTTTTCCTGCTCTTCCAGATTTTTTATCATCTGCGTATATTCCTGTTCAAGGGATTCATGCTTTTTCACTGTTTTTTCAGAAATTTCAGATTCTCCGGCCAGTCTGTCCCGTATTTTCCGGGTTTCACGGATTTTCTCATGGACAATATCAGGAGATTCAGTCTGTTCCTGATACGCGGATTCAGCAGCGAGCATTTCCCGGATACTGTCAACTCCGGCCCTGTTTTCAGCAACGGCCTGTTCCATCTCTTTCTGCAGTGCTGCAATGCGATCCTGCTCTTCAGCAGGCATCAGATTTTCCCTTACTTCCTCAATGCTGCTGAACCCCGCTGCCAGAGATTTGGCACTCAGGCCATGCTCCAGATTTTTCTTCTCTCTCTGCAAACGCTTATATTCAGATTCAGCCAGTTCCTTCTTTTGCCGCATATCAGCCAGTTTCTGATCTGCATTTTCCTTCTCCTGAATAATTTCAGCCAGTTCTTCTGTTTTTGCACGGATAGCGTCTTCGAGTTCCTGTTTCACCTGCACCGGGTCACCGGAATCAAAGACCTCTTTCCTCCGGATTTCCAGTTCTGTGAGTTTTTCCTGCGCGGTTCTGATCTTTTCTTCCAGATCATCTGCCTCTTTTTTCAGCATTTTCAGGGATTCCGGCAGAATCCGGGCTTTTTGGGACAATTCTTCCGCTATGTTTTTCAGACCGGCCTGCGTCTGAACCTTTTCCAGAAATACATCCCGCTTTTTTTCCATATCCGGCAGCAGAATATTCTCTTTTCCGGGTGCTGGAATTTCATAACCGTATTTTTTCACTTTCTCCTGCAGATTCTGAATCTGTGCATGTTCCCGGTTCTGAATCTCCTCTGCCGCCCTGGCCAGAGTTGCTGTGATACCCTGCTGAATATTCAGATCATTCCGCAGTCTCTCTGCCACCATCTGTTTTTCATTGAGTTTGTCAGTTTTTTTCTGAACAGCCCTTTGATATTTCTCTGCCTTTTTTCCATGTTTGTACACAGCCTTGAAATGGATTTTCTGTTTGCGGGTTTCTTTTTTCAGTTCCCGGAAGCCATTTTTGACGGTTTTCACATCTTCAATCACCCAGTCCTGACCAATATTTCTGAACAGTCTGTCCCATTCCTCCCGCAGGATTTCGGTTTTCCTGCTCTGTTTCCGCAGATTTTCGATCTCATCTGAAAGTCTGTCCATCTGTTTCCGGATAGTATTTATCCGCTCTTCCTGATCTTTGAGTGCTTTACGGGGATCACCCTCATAAGGAAGTCCGTGCGTGACAAAGGGATGATCCGGGGAACCGCACATAGGACATGGCTCCCCTGTTTTCAGCAAAGCCCGTTCTGATTCATATTTCAGGGCAGCATTGGCATGATTCAGCGTAATATAAATATTCTCTTCCTGCAGGAGCTGCTGTGACAAATCAGCATATTGGGATTCTGCCGCACTCAGTTCCTCTTCCAGTTTCTGCCGTCTTCCGCCGTTTGCTGCCAGTTGTTTGACATAATCTTTGCTGATGGACAGGAGTTTTTTTGCGGCGCACAGTTTTTCTTTCTGCGTTTTATACCGGTTTTCAATATCTTCCAGGGAATCACTGCCCAGCAGTTCCCGGACAGTGTTTTCTCTTTCCATGCCCCTGAGACTGATTTTTTCCCGCTTTTCCCGGATGACTGTAATCACACGCTCAGCTTTTCCGAAAATTTTCGCTGCTTTTTCTTCGGCTTTCAGGGCTTCTGAATGCTGTTTTCCTGCTTCAGCCAGTTCCGAACGGATACGTCCCAGATTTTCCACAGCCTCCCGGATAAGCGGAATCTCTGTTTCCAGTTCCCGATCTGCTGCCCTGTCAGCGAGCCACTTTCCGATTTCTTTCTCTGCGGTTTCATTTTCCGCAATCCGGTTTTTCAGTTCATTCTGTTCCTGCAGATTCAGGTTCTGCTCTTTTTCCAAAGCTTCATACCGTTCCACTTTTTTCCTGAAATCATATGTGGCTGATTCCATCTCCCGCGTGATTTCCAGTGCTTTTTCAATGAATTCCTTCTGTTCATTCCACATCCCGCGAACCTGCTCCAGTTCTGCCTGATGCTGCTTTTCCCTTTCATTCAGGGACATAAGCTGATCCTCAGTAAGCGGAATTCCGGAGATCTGTTCTTCCAGCATTTTCCCTGCCGCACCTTCTGCTGTCTCCAGAGAAATAAGACTTTCCATATCTGCCTGAAGGGGAACGGCTTTTATGGCTTTGACCAGTTTCCGGAACTGTTCCTGCATTTCTTCCTGACGCGCTGTGGCTGCTGCCAGAGACAGGCTGGCATTTTCATACTCCTTTTGCAGACGTTCCCGTGTTTCAAAACTCTCTTTTTTCTGCTCCAGCACGGACAGTTCATGTTCTGTTTCTTCCAACTGATCCAGAACAAGGGCAAGACTTTCCTGTTTTTCCCTTACCGTACCCGGATCAGGCAGGGGAAACTTCTCTGTCTCTTCTTTCATACGCAGAAATTTCTCATTTTCGCTGTCAGCTTTCAGCAGGGTTTGCCGGACATATTCAGACCGGACTTCAGGGCCGATAATCTTTCCGAGAATTTCAGATCGTTCTGTATCAAGGGCATGGAGAAAAGCGGCAAATTCCCCCTGTGCCAGCATGACAGAGCGGCAGAAGCGTTTGAAATCCAGCCCTGTGAGTTCCGCAATCCGGCTGCGGACTGCCGCAGGCCTGTCATCCATAAGCGTTTCATGGCCGTTAAGGGAAAAGAGTTTCATTTCAGGCGGATTGGTTTTTCCCCCTTTTCTGCGGATCTGCCATTGGGAACGGTAAATGGCATCATTGACGGAAAAAGTGACTTCAGAGGAGGTTTCAGCACAGTCCCGTGTCATGATTTCCTCTCCGGGATTCTTCAGACGGGGGGTTTCGCCGTAAAGTCCCAGTGTGAGCGAATCAAGAATTGTGGTTTTTCCTGCGCCGTTGGGGCCGGTGATGGCAAAAATTCCGGACTCCGCAAACGGAGATCGGTCAAAAGCGATTTCCCACTGTCCTTTTAGTGTGCTGATATTCTGAAAACGAATATTTTGTATTTTCATTGAACATATCCTCCGTCTGTTTCAAAACTGTCCATACCATTCTGTTTCCATCTGTCCTGTTCCCTTACATCCCTTTTTGCCTGCTTAAATGTCCTTTTGACCGGAGGCAGATCCGGGGTTTTTCCGTTCAGAAGATCTTCTATGGTCATGATCTGTATTCCGGGAAAATCTTTGTTCCAGCCTGAAGAATGATAGAAATCTGCTTCTGCTGCGGCTGTTTTCATGTCCTTTGTCGGTTCATTCAGCGTGATGAAAATGCCCATCTGCGCTCTTTCATTGTTCACCGTGCCGATTAAATCCCGGATGTCCTTTGCCCCGGTTTTGCCGCTTTTCACCTGAACAATGATCTGTTTTGCCTTTTGGCTGCTGTCATCAATAAAAGTGATAACCCCGTCAATGCCTCTGTCCTTTCCTTTCTTTTGGACACCGCCAACCGGTTTTGCCTGAACCAGAGACAATGCCCACCACTGAAACTGATACCGGTTTTCCTGTGCCAGTCTTTGTGCGCCGGCCAAATCCTCCGGTTCTCCCATGACATCATAATCTTTTCGTTCTGTGAGATCAAACGCGTCTTTGAGTCTGTATTTCAGAAGCGAAGTGGAAAGATGCGTGATGTCAATTCCTATCCATTTTCTGTTCAGTTTCTCCGCAGCGTGAATGGAAGTCCCGCACCCGCAGAAGGGATCAAGAACCGTGTCGTATTCCTTACTGCTGGATTGAATGATTCTGTCCAATAAGGCAAGCGGTTTTTGTGTGGGATAGCCAAGTCTTTCATTAGCCATAGGATTGATTATTGGAATTTCCCACCAGTCCGGAACCGGAGTCCCTTCTGAATCTGTATCCAGATAAACAGATTTTCTTTTCCCGTCATCGCCGATAATACTTTGAATTTTCTTTCCTTTTCCCGATGATTTGGGGGATTTTGGCAAAAACAGGGTATGAAAAAAATTTGTCTGCGTTTTTGTGTAAAACAAAATAATATCATGGTTGGAAGGAAACTGGGACTGTCTCACATTCCATTTTCTGTAACACCATACAATTTCATTTCTGAAATTTTCTTTTCCGAAAATGGTATCCAGCACAATCTTCAGATAATGACTCATTGTCGGATCGCAATGAAGATACAAGCTGCCTGCTGATTTTAACACTCTGTGAAGTTCAATTAACCGGACAGTCATCATTACCAGATAGGCCGTGACCTGATTGGCTCCGATAAAATCCCTTAAGGCACTTATCATTTTTCCCACATGCGCAGGAGCATTTGCAATCAGTTCATGATACGTTTCCTGTGCTTTTCTGTCCCAGTGCCATGTGTCCTCAAATGCGGTTATCTGGGTCTCAGAATTTTCTCTGCTTTCATCTTTGAAAATAACATCATAATTCCGGTTTGAGTTGAAAGGCGGATCAAGATAAATCAGATCAGCACTTTCCGCAGGGATATGTTCACGGAGTATTTTTAAATTATCTCCGTAAAACAGGGTATTCTCTGTTACCGGATTCATTTGATTTTCTTCCTATGTATAACTTATACCGGTTCGCCATTGGTTTTATACAATACCGTCAGTTTTTCCGCTGCTGAGTGTGTTTGCAAAAAAACGCTCCGCTTAATTTTTGCACTCCTCCGGATTGTATAAAACCAATAGTGAATTGGTATTATATACCATTACTCAGAAGATTTGATGGTAAAGTCGCGAATTGCACGAATGACACGAATTATGGTTTGTGCATTCGTGCAGATTCGTGTTATTCGTGGCTGTTTAGGTGATTTCTGAAAATAAATATCCCATTTCAGTTCACAGGAACATTGCACAGGCCGGAAGCTTATGCTGCTTTTCCGGGATATTCTTTTCTGGAAATCACCTTAGGGCTTGTAACAAAATAACCTGAACAAAGTTGTATTGTATGTTATAAACA